>JAGREA010000454.1 GCA_020446745.1 Rhodobacterales bacterium
ACGGCCCGGGTCTCGCGGTCGAAGTAGGGATAGCTGCGCTGCTTCAGCCCCACCTGGTCGAGGATGGGCGCGTGGTTGGGCCAGGTGGGGTCGCTCAGCCACACCACGGCGTCGTCCTTGGCGCGGCGCACCAGCTCGGCCAGCAGGCGCAGCGCGCCGCTGCCGCCCGGCGTCTGCAGGGCCGCCGTGCGCCCGGTATCCAGCACCGGGCCCAGGACCAGCCTGGTCATCGCGTCGTTGAAGCCCACGTCGCCGGCCAGGCCCAGGTAGGTCTTGGTGTCCTGGGCCTCCAGCAGCCGAGCCTCGGCCGTCTTCACGGCGTTCATGATGGCCGTGTGGCCCGTGGAATCGCGGTACACGCCCACGCCCAGATCCAGCTTGTCGGTGCGCGGGTCGGCGTTGTAGGCGGCGATCAGGGCCAGGATCTTGTCGGGCGGCGAGGGGATCAGGGCGTCGAGCATGGGGGTCCTCCTGTCGGGGTTGGCCCCGTCGTTCGGGGGTGGGGGCCTGGGCCGCAGTATCCCGTCTTGTCCGCCGCGGGGGAAGGGCCAAGATGCCATTGTCGCCCGCGGGGCAACAGGTCGTTTCGCCGGAATGGATTGCATATGCCCGTTCCCATCGCCACCTTGAGGACATGACACCCGCAACCCCGCCCGCCCTGTTCCTCAGCCACGGCCCGCCCGATTTCCTGATGGGCGACGATCCGGCCAAGATGTTCATGGCCGACCTGGGGGCCTGCCTGCCCCGGCCCACGGCCATTCTGGTCATCTCGGCCCACTGGTCGGCCCGCCGGCCCATGGTGGACCTGTCGCCCACGCCCGACACCATCCACGACTTCTTCGGCTTCCCCGAGGCGCTCTACCAGCTGCGCTATCCGGCCCCCGGCGCGCCCCAGGTGGCCGAGCGGGCCGCCCGCCTGCTGGGCGAGGGCGCCGTGCGGGTGGCCGACCGGGGCCTGGACCACGGCGCCTGGGTGCCGCTGATGCTCATGTACCCCGATGCCGACGTGCCCGTGGCCCAGGTGGGGCTGCTGACCGACGGCGGCCCGGTGGCCCATTACGCCCTGGGCGAGGCCCTGGCGCCCCTGCGCGAAGAAGGCGTGCTGATCCTGGGCTCCGGCGGCCTGGTCCACAACCTGCGCGAGGTCTCGCGGCGCCAGGCCGTATCGACCCCCGACTGGGCCCGCGCCTTCGACGACTGGATGGTGGCGCGGGTGGCGGCCGGCGACCGCGACGCCCTGCTGGACTACCGCGCCCGGGCCCCCCACGCCACCCGGGCCCAGCCCACCGACGAGCACCTGATGCCCTTCTACGTGGCCCTGGGTGCGGCCGGCGGCCGGCCGGGGCGCACCCTGCACCGGGGCTTCACCTGGGGCAACCTGAGCATGGGCGCCTTCGCCTTCGATTAGGGCCCCCTTCGGTTAGGGGGGTATGCAGACGGGAACGGGCGGCCACCTTTCCATACAATAAATTGTGGAACGGCGGGGACAGGTCTATATTCGGGGGTGGGGGAGACGTCCATGCGGCGCCCTGCGTCGCGTGATCATTTGATCGTGTGGAGGCGCGTCATGAAGTTCGAGCTTCCCGCCATGTCGGGGTTTGACGGCATCGAGATCAGGGACTGGATGGGCGGCCCGGTCCGCGACCTGTTCAGCATCTACATCAAGACATCCATGGACATGCTGCGGTCCGCACAGGGCCTGGAAGGGAGCACCCTGCGCGAGGTGGGGCAGATCGCCCGGGTGCAGCAGGCCTTCATGGCCTCCATCAACGCCATGATGTCGGCGTCGGGCAGCAGCTGCACCCTGGACAGCCCGCCCGAGGCCATCAACCTGACGACGGATTCCGACGGCAACCTGGTCCTGCGGTGCGAGCACGACCCCTGCCACGAGTGGGACCTGGACGGCACCAAGATTTGACGGAAGGGGTGGAGCGCAACCATGGACAGCCGCATCGCGCCGGTCGTGGCCGTGTTCTGCGCCACCGTCCTGGGGGTGTTCATCCTGTACAGCACCCGGGGCGGGGTGGTGGCCGCCGTCATGGCGGGGCTGCTGCTGCTGGGCGTGATGGGCCGCAACCTGGCCCGCGGCATGATGAAGGACCGTCCGGTCCGCGCCGCCTATGTGATGCAGCTTTGGCTGCTGGCGCCCGTCAGCACCATCACCCTGGTGACCACCCTGTCCACCTGGGTGGCCGTTTCCATGCCGGCCTGGCTGTCCATCGAGGCGACGGAGGAGAAGATCGTCGGCGGCGTTCTGGTGGGGGCCTTCAACGCCATGCTGGCGGCCCTGTGGCTGGACGACGCCAAGAACGCCCAAAGCGCCACCTGGCCCGATGCCCAGTACCGCATCGCCCTGCAGAAGGCTTTCGCCGGGGACCACCGCATCAAGGGCAACACACGCCTGTTCGACGCCATCTATTTCGACAAGGTGCGCCAGGACGGACCCAAGGGGTGGGACCTGGCGGCCCGGGTGGCGCGGGGGAAGATCATCGAACGGGCCCTGGCCGGGGCGCCCTAGGGCCCCTTCCGGCCAGGCGGAAGCGGGCCTAGCACTTCTTCTTGCCCTTGGGGTTGAACACGCTGACCAGGGCGCAGCCGGCCTTCTTGGCGCCCTTGCCGATGGCCTTGCCGGCCTTCTTGGCGCCCTTGCCGATGTTCTTGCCGGCATTGCCCAGGTTCTTGCCCATCTTCTTGGGGTCGGTCAGGGTCTTGGCGATGCGCACCCCGGCGGCGGCCGTGTTCTTGCCCAGTTCCGTGAACCGCTTGCCGGCGTTCTTGGGGTCCTTCAGGGTGTCCACGGTCCACGTCGCCACGTCGACCACATCGGGGATGTCCTCGCCCAGCAGGGCCTCGGCGGCCATCACGCCCACGCCGCCGGTGGCCAGCTTGCCCAGGTTGCGGGCCGTCTTCAGGCCCTTGGCCGCCTTGGCCACCTTCAGGCCCTTCTTGCCTTTGCTGGCCTTGCTCAGCACCTTGGCCTTGGCCTTGGTGGGGCCCAGGGCGGCCTTTTTCAGGACCGGCTTCTTGCGCTTCAGGCGCGCCGCGTCGCCCTTGTTCTGCAGCGCCGCCCGGTTGGCCTTGGTGGCCTTTTCCACCTGCGGACGGACCTGGGCCGTCTTGGCGTTGATGCGCTTGGTCTGCGTCGCCTGGCCCTTCTTCAGGGTCTCGATGGCGCCCTTCTGGCCGGCCAGCTTGTTGCTGAAGTTCTGGTAGGCCTTGCCCTGGAAGTTGGGCGCCTTGGCGGCCGTGCGGGGGGCCGCCTTGGGCACCGCCGCCTTGGCCGCGGGCGCGCCGTTCTTCAGGATGCCCTTGGGCTTGGCCACCGTGCGCTTGGGCTGGGCGGCGGAATAGCCGTTGCCCTTGGTGCGGGGGCCGGTGTCGATGCCCACCCGCTTGCCCGCGGCCTTGCCGGGCGACGGTCTGGTGGCCTAAGCGCTGGCGGCCTCGCCGGCCGGGGAGCGGGCCTAGGCC
>JAGREA010000455.1 GCA_020446745.1 Rhodobacterales bacterium
ACCACCCGGGCGCCGCGCAGCACGTCGGCCCCCCGGCGGCGCAGGGCGAAGGCCCCGGCCAGGTTGCGCCGCCGCGCCCCCACCCCCTTGGTGCCCTGGGACGGCGTGCGGCGAACACGCACCAGCAGGTCGGGCTCGTGGCGCAGGCCGGTGGCCTGGGCCAGGGCGGCGGCCAGCAGGGCGGCCTGGTTGTAGCGGCGCAGGAACAGGCGGGTCCAGTGCAGGGGCACGGGCACCAGCAGGTCGGCGCCGTCCAGCAGGTCGGCCCCGGCCCGGGCCAGCCAGGCGCCGAAGGCCGGGGCGGCATCGGTGCGGTCGCCGTGCTTGAACGACAGGATCAGGCCCTTCGAGGCGTCGTCGTAGGCGAAGGCGGCGCGGGCCCGGTCGAACGGCGGCGGGTGGCGCAGGCAGGCGGCGCAGCGCGCCCCGGGGCCCACGTCCAGCTCGAACGGCAGGCCGCAGGAAACGCAATGGGGCTCGCCCAGGAAGGTCATGTGGCCCCAGCAGTCGGGGCACAGCGCCGTGGGCCCGGCGGCGCCGTCGATCAGGGTGCCGCAGGACAGGCACTGGGGCGGCATCACCGCGTCCAGGACGCGGCGGGCCAGGTCCCCCAGGGGTGGTGCATGGGTGGCGGGTGTCATCGGTCCTTTCGCCTCGCCGCCATCCTATGCCATATACGGCGGACGACAAACCACCGGACCTTCGCCATGGCGTCCCTGCCCCATCCCGCCGATTCCGACCCCGACCTGGCCCCCGTGCTGGCCCTGCACAAGGCCGGCCGTCTGGTCAAGGCGGACAAGGCCTACGGGGCCCTGGTCGCGGCGCGGCCGGACCTGGCCCGGGCCTGGCACCTGTGGGGCCTGCTGGCCATCCAAAAGGGCCAGCCGGCCGAGGCCGAACCCCGCCTGCGCCGGGCCCTGGACCTGGACCCGGACTCGGCCAGGGCCTGGACCGACCTGGGCTCGGCCCTGGCCCTGTCGGGCCGGGTGCACGAGGCCCAGGCGGCCTTCGAACGGGCCGCCACGCTGGACCCGGCGACGCCAGACCCGCTGTACAACATGGGCCGCTTCCTGCACGAGGCCGGACGGTCGCGCGAGGCCGAGGCCGCCTACGGCCGGGCCCTGGCCGTGGACCCGGCCCACGCCGACGCCAACAGCAACCTGGCGGTGCTGCTGATGGCCCGCGACGACCTGCACGGGGCCGAACCGCTGCTGCGGGCCGCCCTGGCCGCCCACCCCGGCCACGGCCCGGCGCAATGGAACCTGGCCAGCTGCCTGGAGCGCCTGAACCGGATCGACGAGGCCCACGCCGTGGCCACGGCCCTGGCCGATGCCGCCCCCGCCGACCACAAGGCGGCCCTGATCGCCGGCCGCCTGGCCCGGCGCATCGGCGACTTCGCCGGCGCCGAGGCCCGCCTGCGCACCCTGGAAACGGCCAAGGCGCCGGGCCTGCGCCAGAACGCCCTGTTCGAACTGGGCCTGGTGCTGGACCGCCTGGACCGCCCCGAGGTGGCCTTCCAGGCCTTCCAGGCCGGCAACACCCTGCAGGCGGCCCTGGGCCGGTCGCGCAACATCGACCCGGCCGCCTTCCGGACCGAGGTGGCCCGGGCCCGCCAGGCCTTCACCGCCGAGCGCCTGGCCGCCTGGGGCGCTCGGCCGGCGGATGATGCCTTGGCGTCGGGGCCGGATCCGGTGTTCTTCGTCGGCTTCCCCCGCTCGGGCACCACCCTGTTCGAACAGGTGCTGGCGGCCCACCCCCGGGTGGTGACCACCGACGAGGACAGCCCCCTGGCCCGCGTCAAGGCCGCCATCCAGGCCGATGGCCTGTATCCCGACGGCCTAGCCGACGCGCCGGACCACGCCCTGGGCCTGTGGCGCGCCGCCTTCCACGCCGGCGCCCAGGACGTGCTGGGCGCCGGTGATCCGGACCGGGTTCTGGTCGACAAGCTGCCCCTGAACCTGGTGGACCTGGGGCTGGTCAACCGCCTGTTCCCCCGGGCCAAGGTGATCGTCGCCCTGCGCGACCCCCGCGACGTGTGCCTGAGCTGCTTCATGCAGCAGTTCCGCCTGAACCCGGCCATGGCCAACTTCACCGACCTGGACGCCACGGCGCGCCTCTATTCCGACGTCATGGACCTGTGGACCCACTACAAGGGCGCCCTGACCCTGCCGTGGATGGAATACCGCTACGAGGACCTGCTGGACGACCTGGAAGGCACGGCGCGCAAGGTGCTGGCCTTCCTGGACCTGCCGTGGGACGACGGCGTGCTGGCCTACCGCGACCGGGCGGCGGACCGCGCCATCTCCACCCCCAGCTACCGCGACGTGACCGACGGCCTGTACGACCGGGCCCGGGGCCGCTGGCGCCGCTACAAGGACCAGCTTCGCCCCGTGCTGCCCGTCCTGGCCCGCCACGTGGTGGACCTGGGCTATCCGGCCGACTGACGGATGACCGACGGCGCCCTTGTCTTCGACCGCGCCGCCCGGCGCCTGCGCCGCGACCGTCTGGCCCGGCTGTCCGA
Organism: Rhodobacterales bacterium; assembly: GCA_020446745.1. Lineage (GTDB taxonomy): Bacteria > Pseudomonadota > Alphaproteobacteria > Rhodospirillales > JACKKN01 > JAGREA01. The sequence continues at coordinate 2,522 of JAGREA010000455.1, forward strand.
CGGCGACCGGGCCGACGCCGGCTTCCTGTTCGCCGAGGTGGGCGAGCGCCTGGCCGACCGCCTGGACGACGTGACGCGCCGCTTCCCCCTGGCCCTGGACCTGGGGGCGCGCGACGGCCTGATGGGCCGCCTGCTGAACGGCCGGGGCGGCATCGAGACCCTGATCCAGGCGGACCCGTCGCCGGCCCTGGCAGCCCTCGCCCCGGGCATGGCGCTGGCCATGGACGAGGAAACCCTGGCCCTGGCCGACGCCAGCCTGGACCTGGTGGTCTCCAACCTGGCCCTGCACTGGGTCAACGACCTGCCCGGCTGCCTGATCCAGGCGCGGCGCGCCCTGAAGCCCGACGGCCTGTTCCTGGCCGCCATGCTGGGCGGCGAGACCCTGCGCGAGCTGCGCTGGGCCCTGACCGAGGCCGAGCAGCGGGTGTCGGGCGGCGTCAGCCCCCGGGTGTCGCCCTTCGCCGACGTGCGCGATGCCGGGGCCCTGCTGCAGCGGGCCGGATTCGCCCTGCCGGTGGTGGACCTGGACGAGATCACCGTGTCCTACGGCGACCCGCTGCGCCTGATGGCCGACCTGCGGGCCATGGGCGAAAGCAACGCCGTGCTGGCCCGGCGCCGCCAGCCGGCGCCCCGGCGCCTGCTGGCCGAGGCGGCGGGCCTGTACCGGGAACGGTTCGGCGACGCCGACGGCCGGGTGCCGGCCACCTTCCAGGTGCTGTTCCTGACCGCCTGGTCGCCCCACGAAACCCAGCAGCGGCCGGCGGCCCGGGGCAGCGGCCAGGTGTCGCTGACAGATGCCCTGAATGCGCCCCCCTCACCCCCCTCTCCTTCCGACGAATAGGCTTCTTCCCATGCAGTTCCCCGACCCCCTGGTGCGCGGCACCCTGATCAAGCGCTACAAGCGGTTCATGGCCGACGTGCGCCTGGAGGACGGCACCGCCGTCACCGCCCACTGCCCCAATTCGGGCTCCATGCTGAGCGTCAAGGAGGACGGGGCCGAGGTGTGGCTGTCGCCGGCCCGCAACCCGGACCGCAAGCTGCGCTGGACCTGGGAGCTGATCCGCGTGGGCGAGAGCCTGGTGGGGGTCAACACCGGCCACCCCAACACCCTGGTGGCCGAGGCCGTGGCCGACGGCACCATCACCGAGCTGGCCGGCTATGCCAGCCAGCGGCGCGAGGTGAAGTACGGCAAGAATTCCCGCATCGACCTGCTGCTGGAGGACCCGGACCGCCCCGCCTGCTACGTGGAGGTGAAGAACGTGACCATGCGCCGCGACCTGGCCGCCGGCCCCGTGGAGTTCCCCGACGGGGTGACCGCCCGGGGCACCAAGCACCTGGCCGAACTGTCGGACATGGTGGCCCAGGGCCACCGGGCGGTGATGGCCTATCTGGTGCAGCGCGAGGACTGGCAGCACGGCTTCACCCTGGCCGACGACATCGACCCCGACTACGCCGCCGCCCTGGACAAGGCCCGGGCCGCGGGGGTCGAGGTGGTGTGCTACGCCTGCCGCCTGACACCCCGGGATATCGTCGTCCGCGACCCCGTGCCGCTGGCTCTTTAACCGGTCGCGACAAAGGATTACATTGGCCCCATGATGAATGACGTCCAGGCGCGCGCGCTGTCTCCCCAGGAACGGCGCATCAAGATTCACGGCCCCGAAGCCTTCGAGGGCATGCGCCGGGCTGGCCGCATGGCGGCCGAGACCCTGGACTACATCACCCCGCTGATCGAACCCGGCGTGACCACCGAGCAGATCAACACCTGGGTGCACGACTACACCCTGCGCCACGGGGGCGTGCCGGCGCCGCTGAACTACCGGGGCTTCCCCAAGTCGGTGTGCACGTCGGTGAACCACGTGGTGTGCCACGGCATTCCCGGCGACAAGAAGCTGCGCGACGGCGATATCGTCAACATCGACGTGACCACCATCCTGGACGGCTGGTATGGCGACACCAGCCGCATGTTCCTGATCGGCCGGGTCGGCGTGAAGGCCCGCAAGCTGGTGGACGTCACCTATGAATCCATGTGGCGCGGCATCGAGCAGGTGCGCCCCGGCGCCACCCTGGGCGACGTGGGCCACGCCATCCAGTGCTATGCCGAAAAGCGCCGCTATTCGGTGGTGCGCGACTTCTGCGGCCACGGCCTGGGGCAGGTGTTCCACGACGCCCCCAACGTGATGCACTTCGGCGAGCCCGGCCAGGGCGTGCGCCTGCGCGAGGGCATGTTCTTCACCATCGAGCCGATGATCAACGCCGGCGGCTATGCCGTGAAGATCCTGCCCGACGGCTGGACGGCGGTGACCAAGGACCGCTCGCTGTCGGCCCAGTTCGAGCATTCCATCGGCGTCACGGCCACCGGGTACGAGGTCTTCACCCAATCGCCCGCCGGCTACGACTGCCCGCCCTACGGCCCCTGACGGCGGCCCGGCCGTGAGCGACGCGCCCGACCCGCCCGACCATTCCCCCGACGACAAGCCCCATTACATGGGCCACCGCCAGCGCCTGCGCGACCGCTTCATGAAGGGCGGGGCCGACGCCATGCCCGACTACGAGCTGATGGAGATGGTGCTGTTCGCCGCCAAGCCGCGCGGCGACGTGAAGCCCCTGGCCAAGGACCTGATCACCCGCTTCGGCAGCTTCGCCGAGGCCATCAGCGCCGATCCGGCGGACCTGAAGGAGGTGCCGGGCGTGGGCGAGGGCACGGTGGCAACCCTGAAGGTGGTGCGCGAGGCGGCCCTGCGCCTGGCCCAGCAGCAGGTGCTGAACCGGCCGGTGCTGTCGTCGTGGCAGGCCCTGATGGACTACTGCCAGGCGGCCCAGGCCTATGAGAAGACGGAACGGTTCCGGGTGCTGTTCCTGAACCGCAAGAACGTGCTGATCGCCGACGAGGTGCAGCAGAAAGGCACCGTGGACCACACGCCCGTGTACCCGCGCGAGATCGTCAAGCGGGCCCTGGAACTGGGCGCCACGGCGCTGATCATGGTCCACAACCACCCCAGCGGCGACCCCACCCCGTCGCGCGCCGACGTGGACATGACCCAGGAGGTGCAGGAGGCCGGCGAGCGCCTGGGCATCACGCTGCACGACCACATTATCGTGTCGCGCGGCGGCACCCTGTCGTTCAAGGCCATGGGGTACCTGTAGGGGGCTCCCATGGCATCGAACCAAGTGGCACCAACCCTTCGAGACGGCCGCTTCGCGGCCTCCTCAGGGCGAGGGTGGACATTGGCAACACACACCCCCCTCATGCCGAGGAGCGCCAAAGGCGCGTCTCGAAGCATTGTCGCCGACGGTACGACGGTGCTCAGTCGAACGTGACCTCGACCCGGCCCAGGTCGCCGAAATCGGCCACCGCGTGGGTGGCCGGGGGGCGGAAATGGCCGGCGCACATGCCGGTGATCACCAGGTCGCCGGCGGCCAGCACCCGGCCACGGCCCGTGGCGTGGTCGGCCAGCCAGGCCAGCACCGCCAGGGGATGGCCCAGGGCGTCGGCCCCGTGGCCGTGCAGGGCTTCCCTGCCGTCCACGGTCAGGCGCACCGGGTGCCGGTCCAGGTCGCGGACCGGCCATCCGGCATGGACGGGGCCCGTCACCACCAGGCCGTGGGCCGCGTTGTCGGCCACCACGCCCGGCGCGTCCACCCGCCGCCAGTCGGCATAGCGGGGCTCCACCACCTCGATGCAGGGCACCACGGCGGCCACGGCATCGGCCACCGAATCCCGGGTGAAGGGCGCCTGGTCGGGCGTCAGGTCGCGGCCCAGCATCAGGCCGAATTCGGCCTCGATGCCCCGCAGGCGCAGGCCGGCGCCGGGCACGCGGGCCGGCGATTCCAGGGTGGTGGCGGCCAGCAGGCGCCCGGCAAAGGGCCTGTCGATGCCCAGGATCTCCTGCGCCGCGCGGCTGGTGCAGCCCACCTTCCAGCCCACGGGCGTGTCGCCCAGGGCGGCCACCAGCCGGTCCTGGACCGCATAGGCGGTGGCCAGGTCGCGGGGCCGGTCGGCGATGGGCAGGGCGTTCAGGCGCAGGTTCAGGCGGCGGGCCGACAGCAGGATATCGACGGCCCCGTCGCCCATGGTCAGACCAGGTGTTCCTTCAGGCGCGGCATCAGCTCGACGAAGTTGCACGGCCGGTGGCGGGCGTCCAGCTGGTCCTTCAGGATTTCGTCCCAGCCGTCCTTGCAGGCCCCGGGCGAGCCCGGCAGGGCGAACAGGTAGGTGCCGTTGGCCACCCCGGCCATGGCCCGGGACTGGATGGTGGACGTCTTGATCTTCTGGTAGCTGACCCAGCGGAACAGCTCGCCGAAGCCGGGGATCTCCTTTTCCACCACGGACAGCAGGGCCTCGGGCGTGACGTCGCGGCCGGTGATGCCGGTGCCGCCGGTGGAGATCACGGCATCCACCCCCGGGTCGGCGATCCAGGCCCGGAACTGGTCGGCGATCAGGTCGGCCTCGTCCTTGACGATCTTGCGGTCGGCCACGATGTGGCCGGCGGCGGTGATGCGGTCCACCAGGGTCTGGCCCGAGCGGTCGTCTTCCAGGGTGCGGCTGTCGGAAATGGTCAGCACCGCGATGTGCACCGGCAGGAACGCCCGCTCGCCGTCGATCTTGGACATGGAAGACCTCCGCCCGTTGTTCAGTCGAGTGCTGTATAGACCGGCCATTCCCCGGCCGCAATAGCCCCCAGGGACGGCTGGTCCTGGCCCAGGCGGTCGCGGTAGATCCACAGGTTCGACAGCACGTGCTCGATGAAATTGCGGGTCTCGGGGGCCGGAATGCATTCGATGAACAGCAGCGGATCGTCCTGGTGCTTCAGGGTGCGGCGCCACTTGGTCAGGTTGCCGGGGCCGCCGTTCCAGGCCGCCACCAGGGCGAACAGGTCGCCGCGCACGGCGGCTTCCGCCATCAGCATTTCCAGGTACTTCTGGCCCAGGGCCATGTTGTAGCCGGGGTCGTACAGCTTGCCCCGGCCCTTGCCCCGGCGCAGGTCGCGGTCGCGGGCCACGAAGCTGGCCGTGGCCGGCATCAACTGCATCAACCCCCGCGCCCCGGCATAGCTTCGGGCCCGGGGATTGAACCGGCTTTCCTGGCGGATCACCGCATAGATCAGGGCCCGGTCGACGCGGAAGCCGCCGTCGGGCTGCCACGCCGGCAGGGGATAGGCGGCGCCGTCATAGCCGCTGCCGCCGGGGAACAGGGCCCGGTCCAGGCGCATGGCCAGCGACGGCATGCCCCCCTGCCCGGCCAGGGCCAGCAGGCCCAGGGCCGTGGTGTCGTCGGCCCGGCGGGCCAGCACCCGCAGTTCCGTCTCGGCCCGGGCATAGCGGCCCACCTGGGCCAGGGCCAGGGCGCGGCGCCCGGCGGCGATGCGGGTCAGGTGCTGG
>JAGREA010000456.1 GCA_020446745.1 Rhodobacterales bacterium
CAGGTTGCGGGGCACCAGGTTCAGTTCGGCGTGGTTGGCCAGGCCGGCGCCGGCCACGGCCACCCGCTGGCCGACCCTAAAGGCGCCCTCCAGCCCGGCGCCCAGGGCCACCACCACGCCGGTGGCCGAATAGCCCAGGGGCAGGGGTTCGTCCAGGCGCGCCAGCACGGCGCGCAGGGTGGCGCCGATGCCGTCGCGCCTGGCCTTGGTCAGCACCTTCTTCACCAGATCGGGCCGGGCCTTGGCCTTGCCGGCCAGGCTTTTCCTGGCGAAATCCACCAGCATGCGCTCGGTACCGGCGGAAATGAGCGAGGCCCGCGTGCGCACCAGCAGGTGCCCCGGCCGGACCACCGGGTCCGGGACCTCCTTGACCGAAAGGTCGCCGCTGCGGGTGCTTTGGATGACTTGCTTCATGGGTACCTTGCCTGCGCTCTTTTAAAACATCCGTCAAGGTTTGGCACGCCGCGTGTTTACCGCGCCGTCGGCGCCGGTTAGAAGGAATCACCATGTGTGGACTGACCGCCCTTTTCGCCTATGACGACCGGTCGCCGCCGGTGGACGGCGGCGAGCTGGCGGCCATCAACGGGGCCATGGCGGCGCGCGGTCCCGACGGCGAGGGCACCTGGACGGCGCCGGACGGGCGCCTGGGCCTGGCCCACCGGCGCCTGGCCATCATCGATCCCGACGAGCGGGCCAACCAGCCCATGCGCTGGGTGCCGCCGGGGCGCGGCGCCGGCTATGGGCTGACCTACAACGGCGAGATCTACAATTTCCGCGACCTGCGCGAGGAGCTGATCGCCCGCGGCCACCGCATGGTCACGGAAAGCGATACCGAGGTGCTGCTGCACCTGTTCGCCGAACACGGCATCAAGATGTGCGACCGCCTGCGCGGCATGTACGCCTTCGCCCTGTGGGACGAGGCCGAACAGACCCTGTGGCTGGCCCGCGACCCCCTGGGCATCAAGCCGCTGTATTACGCCGACGACGGGCGGTGCCTGCGCGCGGCATCCCAGGTCAAGGCGCTCAGGGCCGGCGGGCGGGTGCCCCACCGGCCGGACCCGGCGGCCCAGGCGGCCTTCTTCCTGACCGGATCGGTGCCCGAGGGCCTGACGGCCCTGCAGGACATCCGCGAGCTGCCGGCCGGCCGGGCCCGGTGCTGGCGCCGGGGGGAAGGGCTGCTGGATCGGGAACACGCCATCCCCGGCCCGGAATCCCTGCTGGACGCCGTGGCCCGGACCCGCCCCGCCGACCCGCCGCCCCTGCGCCGGGCCCTGATGGACACCATCGCCCACCACTTCGTGGCCGACGTGCCCGTGGGGGCGTTCCTGTCGGGCGGGCGGGATTCGGCCAGCCTGGTGGCCCTGGCGTCGGAACTGAAGGGCGGCAACCTGCGCACCCTGACCCTGGCCTTCGACGAATTCGCCGGCACGCCCCTGGACGAGGCCCCCCTGGCCGAAGCCGTGGCCCGGGCCTGCGACACCCAGCACCAGACCCACCACATCTCGGCCGCCGTCTTCCGGGCCGCGCGGGCCGACCTGCTGGCGGCCATGGACCAGCCCACCATCGACGGGGTGAACGTCTACTTCGTCGCCCGGGCAGCCAAGGCGGCGGGCATGAAGGTGGCGCTTTCCGGCCTGGGCGGGGACGAACTGTTCGGCGGCTACGACACCTTCGAGCAGGTGCCGCGCCTGGTGGGCCTGGCCGGGCGCCTGCCCGGCGCCCGGGGCCTGGGGCGCCTGTGGCGTCAGGTCTCGGCGCCGTGGATCCACAAGGTGGCCTCGCCCAAGGTGGCGTCGGTGCTGGAACTGGGCACCACCCTGGGCGACGCCTACCTGCTGCGCCGGGGCCTGTTCCTGCCCCACGAGCTGCCCCTGGTGATGCCCCTGGAGGCGGCGCGGGAAGGCTGGACCCGGGTGCGCGACCGCCTGGCCGTCACCGCCGGGATCGGCGGCCAGGACCTGTCGCCGCGCCAGAAGGTGGCGGCGCTGGAGATCACCACCTACATGCGCACCCAACTGCTGCGCGACGCCGACTGGGCCGGCATGGCCCATTCGTTGGAGATCCGCGTGCCGCTGGTGGACATGGCGCTGTACGGCGCCCTGGCCCCGGTGATCGGCGGGGCCCCCGGCTACACCAAGGCCGACATGGCGCGCACGCCGCGCCACCCCCTGCCCGGGGCGGTGCTGGACCGCCCCAAGACGGGGTTCTTCATTCCGGTGCACGACTGGCTGATGGCCCAGGACGGGGCGCCGCCCGGGCGCCTGAACCGGGGCCTGCGCGGCTGGGCCGGCCAGGTGTGGGCGGCCCAGGTGGCTTAGGGCCCGGGTGGTCTGGAAAGACGTTGCCGGTTTCCGCCCTCACCCTGAGGTGCGAGCGCAGCGAGCCTCGAAGGGCCGGAGGGGCCGCGACGGGGCGGCGCCGATGCTTCGAGACGGCCCTGCGGGCCTCCTCAGCATGAGGGCGTCACGGACTCCGACCGGACGGCCCAAGCCCCGGGATCAGGCGTTCTGCTTGGCCTGCTGTTCGGCGATCTGCTTGCGCACGTCGTCCATGTCCAGGTCGCGGACCTGGCGCAGCACGTCCTCGATGGCCGATTCGGGCAGGGCGCCGGCCTGGCGGAACAGCAGGACCTGGTCGCGGAACACGGCGATGGTGGGGATCGAGCGGATGCCGAACTGGGCCGCCAGCTGCTGCTGGTCCTCGGTGTCGATCTTGCCGAACACCACGTCGGGGTGGGCCTCCGACACCTTTTCGTAGGTGGGGGCGAACATCTTGCAGGGGCCGCACCAGTCGGCCCAGAAGTCGATCATCACGATGCCGTTGTTGTTGATCGTGTCCTCGAAGTTCTCGATCGTCAGCGCCTTGGTGGCCATGGCCGCCTTCCTTTCATCGGCAACGGCAGGCCCCCCGCCGTCGCGGGTCCCGGCCCTGCCCGTATCCGTCACAAATTAGAATTTCCTAATATATAGACCTTCGTCTCCGGTTTGCAAGCCCTACAGAAAACCCCGGAAATAGTCGATGGTGCGGGCCAGGCCGTCGCGCAGGTCCGTGGTGGGGGCCCAATCCAGGGCCTGGCGGGCCAGGCCGATGTTCGGGCAGCGTTGCATGGGGTCGTCGGCCGGCAGGGGCCGGTAGGTGAGGGTGGAGGCCGACCCGGTCATCTCGATGATGGTTTCCGCCAGGGTGCGGATGGTGATCTCGTTGGGGTTGCCCAGGTTCACCGGCCCGGTCACGGCGTCGGGCGCGTCCATCAGCCGCACCAGGCCGTCCACCAGGTCGTCCACGTAGCAGAACGAGCGCGTCTGGCCGCCGTCGCCGTAAAGGGTGATGGGCTCGCCGCGCAGGGCCTGGAGGATGAAGTTGGACACCACCCGCCCGTCGTTGGGGTGCATGCGCGGGCCATAGGTGTTGAAGATGCGGGCCACCCGGATGGCCGTGCCGTACTGGCGGTGGTAGTCGAAGAACAGGGTCTCGGCGCAGCGCTTGCCCTCGTCGTAGCAGGCGCGCGGGCCGATGGGGTTGACGTTGC
>JAGREA010000457.1 GCA_020446745.1 Rhodobacterales bacterium
GACATCGCCGCCGAGCTGGCCGCCCACAAGGCCCTGCTGGACGACCTGACGGCCAAGGTGGTGGAAATCGGCCTGGCCACCTGGGCCGGCGGCGACAGCAGCGGCTCGCTGATCGTGCGCGGCCAGGCCAACCTGCTGGACGACGTGACGGCGGTGGCCGACCTGGAACGCATCCGCAACCTGTTCCAGACCCTGGAAACCAAGGAAACCATGGGCCGCCTGCTGTCCCTGGCCGACGGGGCCGAGGGCGTGGGCATCTTCATCGGCGCCGACAACGACCTGTTCGGCGTGGCCGGCTGCTCGCTGGTGGTGGGGCCCTACCACAACGCCCAGAACCGGGTCGTCGGCGCCATCGGCGTCATCGGCCCCACCCGCATGAACTATGCCCGCATCATCCCCATGGTCGACTACACCGCCAAGCTGGTCGGCCGGCTGATCGGCTGATCCCCCATCCGCCCAAGCATTCAAGAGAGTTCCATGACCGATACCAAGCCCGATCCCAAGCCCGAGACCGAGACGCCCACGGAACCGGCGGCCGAACCGGAGGCCCCGGAAGACATGGCCCAGGGAGACATGGCCCCGGACGACGCGGCCCAGGTCGATCTTGAGATCCCGGAACCGCCGCAGGCCCATCGGGAAGAAGGGGAAGGGGCCTCGGACGAAGGGGCCGCCGCCGCCCGGGTGGCCGAACTGCTGGTGGAGGTGGACACCCTGAAGGACCGCCTGCTGCGCCAGGTGGCGGAAACCGAGAACCTGCGCCGCCGGGCCCAGCGCGAGAAGGAGGATGCCTCCAAGTACGCCATCGCCAACTTCGCCCGCGAGATGGTGGGCGTGGCCGACAACCTGCGCCGAGCCCTGGATTCCGTCGACGGCGAAACCCGTTCGGCCGATGCCAGCCTGGACAGCCTGGCCACGGGCGTGGAAATGACCGAGCGCGCCATGCTGGCGGCCTTCGACAAGGTGGGCATCACCCGGATCGAGGCCGAGGGCAAGCTGTTCGACCACAACCTGCACGAGGCCATGTTCGAGGTGCCCAACCCCGAGGTCCCGGCCGGCACGGTGGTGACGGTGATGGAGACCGGTTACGTGCTGGCAGACCGCCTGCTGCGCCCGGCCCGCGTCGGCGTGGCCCGCGGCGGCCCCAAGCCCGAGCCCCGGGCCGAAGCCGAGCCGGCGCCCGACGCCAAGGCCTCCACCGCCTACGAGGGCGATCCGTCGGCCAAGGGCGCCAACCTGGACGAAGAGCTTTAGAGCCCCATCATTTTCAGGACGAACGCCGCCACCAGCCCGATGGCGCCCAGCATGGTGGACAGGGTGTCGAAGCCATTGAACCCTTCCCGTTTGACCTGCCAGGCGTTCACCAGGATCGCCCGCAGTTCGGGCAGGCGGCTGCGGGCCTTCTTCAGGGACTGGCGGTGTTCCGAAAACCGCGACCACTGGTCCTTGGCCGGCGGGATCAGCAGCAGGACCGAGGCCCCGAAGCCGATGATGTCGGAAACGGCCACGGTCATGGCTACTCGGTGGTGGCCTTGCGGGTGGCACTGACGGTTTCCACCAGCAGGACGTCCAGGCCGTTGGAGACCGTGCGCAGCAGCCGGGCCCGCTCGTCGTTCACGAAATCCATGGCCAGACGCAGGCTTTCCGCGTCGACCTCCCCGACCTGGCCGGCCATGATCGATTCGGCCGACGGCGCGAAGGTGATGATGGGCTGCAGGCCCAGGGCCCGGGCATAGCGGTACACGGATTTCAGGCCCAGGTCGCCCTGCCCCCGCTCCATGCGGGACACGGCCGACTGGGACAGGTCCAGCCGCTCGCCCAGGTCGCCCTGTTCCAGGTGCTGGTTCTTCCGGTGGGCGCGCAGGGCCTGGCGCACCGCGCGGCAGAAGGCCTCGGCGTCGGCCCCCAGGCGCACGGCCTCGCCGAACTCGGGCACCTCCTCGGCCAACCGGTCGCGCAGGGCGCGCACGCCGGCGACGGCGCGGGGCGTGGTTTCAGCCGTTTTCGTCTTGGTCATGCCTGTTTCTTCCTTACAGGGCCGCCTCGGCCAGGTGCCGGAGACGCGCCCATTGGGCCGTGTCGGCGCCGGGCCCGCCGTATTCCTCCAGCACATGGACCAGCGTGATCCGTTGGGTCAGGTGGTCCACCCGCACCAGGGCGGCGGCGTCGGGGTGGCCGTGCAGGACCCACAGGGGCGGCTCCAGATAGATCTCCACCGGCCCGGAGGAATCCGGTACCACGCGGGAGGATTGATCCGTGTTCCGAGCCACGAAGGCCTCCAGGGATTCGATCAGTCTTTCCGCCCGGTGGTAGCGCCTTCGCGCCAGGTCGCGCAGATCCCGGTAGGCCGCCGCGTCGGAATCCGTATCGAACATATAGCCATCAATATTCATATAATACCTGATTTCAAGTCAATATATGAGTCTTAAATCATTTCTCTGGGGTTCGCAGCGTTCCGCCGGGACTATCCTACGCCAGGATGGGGGGAATCAACATCTCCCCCGCCGGGTCGTGGCGGGCGTGGCGGCGCCGGGCCCCGTCGCGGCTGCGCACGGCGTAGCAGTAGACGCAGCCGTGGGGGCAGGAATCATAGGCCCCGATGTCGCGCGACGGC
>JAGREA010000458.1 GCA_020446745.1 Rhodobacterales bacterium
CCACCGGCATCGGCGGGCGCCAGGGCAGCCGCAACGCCCCCAGCGTGATCAACGCCGCCTTCCTGTCGCGCCTGTTCTGGGACGGCCGGGCCGCTTCGCTGGAGGCCCAGGCCCAAGGCCCCCTCACCCACCCGGCGGAAATGGGCATGGCCGACATGGCCGCCGTGGCGGCCCGGGTGCGGTCCCTGCCCGCCTACGACGCGGGCTTCCGCGATGCCTTCGGCGGCCCGGCCACGGCGACCCGGATCGTCCGCGCCCTGGCCGCCTTCGAGCGCACCCTGGTGGCCGCCGACACCCCCTACGACCGCTTCGTGCGCGGCGACGACGGGGCCCTGACGGCGCAGCAGGTGCGCGGCATGGCCCTGTTCGACAGCGTCGGCTGCCGCTCGTGCCACGCCGACCCCACCTTCAGCGCCGCCGGCCTGGTGCGGCCCAACGGCACCTACCGGGTGTTCCCCGTGTTCGCCAACGACCGGGCCCGGCGCCACGGCCTGCTGGTGGATGGCAAGGCGGCCCGCTGGCGGGTGCCGTCGCTGCGCAACGTGGCCCGCACGGCGCCCTACTTCCACACCGGTTCGGTGGCCGACCTGGAGGAGGCGGTGCGGGTGATGGCCGTGTCCCAGTTACGCAAGGTGCTGAGCGACGACCCCGCCGCCGCCATCGCCCCGGCCCGCCTGGAAACGGCCGACGGCATGGAAACCCGCCTGACCCTGCTGCCCGGCCGGGCGCTCTCAGCCCGCGACGTGAAGGACATCGCCGCCTTCCTGCGGGCGCTGTCGGGGGATCCGGCGGGGGAGTGAGTGCGGCACCAATGCTTCGAGACGGGCTCTTCGAGCCCTCCTCAGCATGAGGGCGGTGTTTGTGGCCAGACCACGCCCTCACCCTGAGGAGGACGCGCAGCGGCCGTCTCGAAGGGTTGGCGCCGCGTGACGGGGCCTATCGCGGCCGGTGCCGCGTCAGCCCCGCCACCACGCCGCGCAGGGTGCGCACTTCCTGCTCGGTCAGGGCGGCGCGGTGGAAGATGTTGCGCAGGTTGCGGACCATGGTCGGGCGCTTCTCCTTCACCCGCAGGAAGCCGCAGGCGTCCAGCTCGTCCTCCAGGTGCTCGAACAGGCCCACCAGTTCCTCGTTCGAGGCCGGGCGGGTCGCCTTGGGCAGGGCCAGCTGGGCCTGGGGGGCGTCGGCCGCCGACTGGTACCACTCGTACCCCGTCACCAGCACCGCCTGGGCCAGGTTCAGGGAGCTGAAGGCCGGGTTCAGGGGCACCTGGATGATGGCGTCGGCCAGGGCCACGTCGTCGTTGTTCAGGCCCTTGGATTCCTTGCCGTAGATCAACCCCGGCCGGCCGCCGGCGGCGACCAGGGCGCGCATGTCGGCCGCCGCGCCCCGGGGCGTCAGGATGGCCTTGGTCATGTCGCGGGTGCGGGCGGTGGTGGCGTAGACCCGGTTCAGGTCGGCGATGGCCTCTTCCGTGGTCTCGAACAGGCGCGCGCCCTCGATCACCGCCACGGCGCCGGAGGAAGCCGACAGGGCCTTGGGGTTGGGCCAGCCGTCGCGGGGGCGCACCAGGCGCAGGTCGGTCAGGCCGCAGTTCAGCATGGCCCGGGCCACCATGCCGATGTTCTCGCCCAATTGGGGATCGACCAGGATCACCGCAGGCGCGGCGGCGTCCGCGTCGTCCACGGCCGCCGGGCCGTTGGTGCCGGCCATCAGTCGCCCGACGCGGAAACGACGGTGGGTGCGGTGTCCTGGTCCGCCGCCGCCTTGTCGCCCTGGTACAGGCGGTAGACGATGCTGTCGCGCAGGGCGTTGTACGAGGCGTCGATGATGTTGGGCGACACGCCCACGGTGCACCAGTGCTCGCCCTGGGCGTTGGCCGTTTCGATCATCACCCGGGTCACCGCCCGGGTGCCTTCCGACGGCGTGAGGATGCGTACCTTGTAGTCCACCAGGTGGATGTCGGCCAGGCTGGGGTAGATGGGCGTCAGCACCTTGCGCAGCGCCGCGTCGAGGGCGTTGACGGGGCCGTTGCCCTCGGCCACCGCCATGTACTGGCCGCCCTCGGCCTCCAGCTTCACGGTGGCTTCCGACAGGGTGATCAACTCGCCCTTGGCGTTCCAGCGCCGCTCGTCGATGACCCGGAAGCTGTGGCAGTGGAAATATTCCGGCACCTCGCCCAGGGCCCGGTGGGCCAGCAGCTCGAAGCTGGCCTCGGCGCCGTCATAGGCGTAGCCGTCGTATTCCCGCGCCTTCACGGTTTCCACCAGGCGGGTCACGTTGGGGTCGTCGGCGTCGATGTCGATGCCGATGTCGCGGAACCGGGCCAGGATGTTGGACCGGCCCGACTGGTCCGACACCACGATGTGGCGATGGTTGCCCACCAGGTCCGGCGAGATGTGCTCGTACAGCCGCGGGTCCTTCTCCACCGCCGAGGCATGGACCCCGCCCTTGTGGGCGAAGGCGGATTCGCCCACGTAGGGGGCGCCCCGGGTGGGGGCCCGGTTCAGGCGTTCATCCAGCATGCGCGACACGTGGGTCAGGCGCGTCAGGTCGGTGTGGGACACCCCGGTCTCATAGCCCATCTTCAGCATCAGGGTGGGGATGATGGAGACCAGGTTGGCGTTGCCGCAGCGCTCGCCCAGGCCGTTGAGCGTGCCCTGCACCTGGCGCACCCCGGCCCGCACGGCGGCCAGGGAATTGGCCACGGCGTTGCCCGTGTCATCGTGGCAATGGATGCCCAGGTGGCTGCCGGGGATGTGCTCCATGACCTCGTGGACGATCTGTTCCACCTCGTGGGGCAGGGTGCCGCCGTTGGTGTCGCACAGGACGATCCAGCGCGCCCCGGCCGCGTAGGCCGCCTTGGCGCAGGCCAGGGCGAAGGCGGGGTCGGACTTGTAGCCGTCGAAGAAGTGCTCGCAGTCGAACATGGCCTCGCCGCGCTTCTTCTTGGCCAGGGCGACGGAATCCCGCACCATCTCGACGTTCTCGTCCTTCTCGATGCCCAGGGCCACGTCCACCTGGAAGTCCCAGGTCTTGCCGAACAGGCATACGGCGTCCACATCGGCGTTGACCACCGGGGCCAGGCTGGGGTCGTTGTCGGCGCTGCGGCCGGCCCGGCGGGTCATGCCGAACGAGGTGAACTTGGCCCGCGAGAACTTGGGCCGTTGGCCGAACAGGGCGTCGTCGGTGGGGTTGGCCCCCGGCCAGCCGCCTTCCACGTAGTCGATGCCCAGCAGGTCCAGCTCGCGGGCGATGAAGCGCTTGTCCGAGGCGCTGAAATCAACCCCCTGGGTCTGGGCGCCGTCGCGCAGCGTGCTGTCGTAGATGTAGACCCGACGGTCCTGGGTGTCGGTAGCGGTCATGGTGTTCGGCCTGATGTGTCACGGGACCCGGGAGAATGCCCAATCCGGTCCGGAATCACAAGGCTTACCAGCCCCCTTCAGGCCACCGTGTCCACCCCGTCGCCGCGCAGGTCCTCGAAGCCTTGCAGGCGCAGGAACCGGCCCGTGGCCCGGTCCAGGGTGCCCCGGGCGCCGATCACCGCCCCCGGCGTGTCGGCCAGCACCCCGTTCAGCAGGGCCAGCAGGCCCACCTTGTGCACCCCGTCGTGCAGCCCCACGGGGATGGTGCGGTGGGCCGCCAGGCGGGCGTTGCATTCCACCCGCAGGTTGACCAGGGCCAGCAGGGCGTCGGGGTCGCGCTCCAGGGCCTCGTTCAGCACGGCGACGGCGCGGGTCACGGGGTCGGTCATGGCGCCGGCCCCTACCCCGGCCCGAACAGCTTGTAGAGGGCGAACACCACCGCGCCCACGGCGATCCAAATGGCGGCGTAGCGCATGGCCTGGCCGGGGCGGCTGCGCATGTGCAGGATCACGCTGCCGCCCAGCAGCACCAATAACAACAGCCAGTAGATCAACTGGGGCGTCTGGCCGCCGGACACGGGTTCAGCCCCGCTTCCAGGTGGTGCCGCCGGGGCCGTCCTCCAGCAGCACGCCCTGGGCCTTCAGGTCGTCGCGGATGCGGTCGGCGGTGGCGAAGTCCCTGGCCTTGCGGGCCGCCAGGCGATCGTCGATCAGCGCCTGGATGGCCGCGTCGTCCAGCCCGCCCGCCCCCTCGGGGGCCCAGCGGAACCAGGCCTCGGGATCGTCCTGCAACAGGCCCAGCAGCCGCCCGCCGGCCAGCAGGCGGCCCTTGGCGGCGGCCACGGCGTCGCCCTGGGCCTTGTTCAGTTCGCCCAGCAGTTCGTGCAGCTGGCTGATGGCCAGGGGCGTGTTCAGGTCGTCGCCCAGCGCCGCCATGACGCCCTCGGGCGCCGCGTCCGGTTCCACCGCCGGGCCCTCGGCCTGGCGCAGGGCGCCGTAGAAGCGGTCCAGCACCTTGCGCGCCTCGGCGATGCCGGCCTTGGTGAAGTCCAGGGGCTGGCGGTAGTGGGTCTGCAACAGGGTCAGGCGGATGGCCTCGCCGGGGAATTCGGTCAGCAGGTCGTGGACCGTGTAGAAGTTGCCCAGGGACTTGGACATCTTCTCGCCTTCCACCTGCAGATACCCGTTGTGCATCCAGTAGCGCACGAAGGCCGAGCCCGGGTGGGCGCAGCGGCTCTGGGCGATCTCGTTCTCGTGGTGGGGAAAGATCAGGTCCTGGCCGCCGCCGTGGATGTCGAAGGTCTGGCCCAGGTACTTGCCGCTCATGGCCGAGCATTCCAGGTGCCAGCCCGGCCGGCCGTAACCCCAGGGGCTGTCCCAGCCCGGGGTCTCGGCGTCCGACGGCTTCCACAGCACGAAATCGGCCGGGTCGCGCTTGTAGGGCGCCACCTCGACCCGCGCCCCGGCGATGATCTCGTCGCGGTTATGGCCCGACAGGCGGCCGTAGTCGTCCATGGAGCCCACGGCGAACAGCACGTGGCCCTCGGCCGCGTAGGCGTGGCCGCCGTCGACCAGGGCCTGGACCATGGCGATCATCTCCGCCACGTGCTCGGTGGCGCGGGGTTCGCGGTCCGGGTCCTGGGCGCCCAGGGCGGCCATGTCGGCGTGGAAGGCCTTCGCCGTGCGCTCGGTGATGGCGCGGATGGGCTCGCCGCTGGCCTTGGAGGCCGCGTTGATCTTGTCGTCGATGTCGGTGATGTTGCGGACGTAGGTGACCTTCGGGTAGAGCGTCTTCAGCACCCGGTACAGCACGTCGAACACCACCACGGGCCGGGCGTTGCCGATGTGGGCATAGTCGTAGACCGTGGGCCCGCACACGTACATGCGGACATTCCCGTCGTCCAGGGGCACGAAGTCTTCCTTGGCGCGGGACAGGGTGTTGTGAATCCGCAGGGTCACGGCGGCCCTCCACTCTGGTCAGATCAGGTTGGTGAACCCGTTGGTGATGGGATAGCGCCGGTCGCGGCCGAAGGCGCGGCTGGTGATCTTGACCCCCGGCGGGGCCTGGCGGCGCTTGTATTCGGCCCGGTCCAGCAGGCGCCACACCCGCTGCACGGTATCGGGGTCGTGGCCCCGGGCGATGATTTCGATCCGCGACATCTCGCGTTCGATCATGCAGGTCAGGATGTCGTCCAGCACGTTATAGGGCGGCAGGCTGTCCTGGTCCGTCTGGTTGGGCTTCAGTTCGGCCGTGGGCGGCTTGGTGATCACCGTTTCCGGCATCACCGGGCCCTGGGGCCCCAGGCAGCCGGCCGGGCGGTTGGCGTTGCGCCACCGCGACACGGCGAACACCTGGGTCTTGTACACGTCCTTCAGCACCGAATAGCCGCCGCACATGTCGCCGTAGAGGGTGGCATAGCCCACCGACATTTCCGACTTGTTGCCCGTGGACAGCACCATGTGGCCCAGCTTGTTGGACATGGCCATCAGCGTGATGCCGCGCGACCGGGCCTGTACGTTCTCTTCCGTGGTATCGGCGGCGTGGCCGGCCAGCACGTCGGCCAGCATGCCGCCGAAGGCCGCCATGGCGGCGCCGATGTTGATGCTGTCCAGTTGCACGCCCAGCAGCCGCGCAACGGCGGCCGCGTCGTCCAGGCTTTCTTGCGACGTGTAGGGCGAGGGCATCATCACGCAGCGCACCTTGTCGGCGCCCAGGGCATCGACGGCCACGGCGGCGCTCAGGGCGCTGTCAATGCCGCCCGACAGGCCCAGGATGACGCCCGGAAAGCGGTTCTTGCCCACATAGTCGCGCAGGCCCGTGACCATGGCCCGGTACAGGTTTTCCATCTGCCCCGGCTCCGCCGTGCGGGGGCCTTCGGTGCAGGCCCAGCCATCGGCGCCCCTTTCCCAGCGGGTCAGGTACAGGCCTTCCTCCCAGAACGGGGCCTGGGCGACCACGGCGCCGTCGGCCGCCAGCACGAAGGCGCCGCCGTCGAACACCAGTTCGTCCTGGCCGCCCACCAGGTTCACGTAGGCCAGGGGCAGGCCCGTTTCGGCCACCCGGTCCTGGGCGTAGTCCATGCGGGCGTGGGCCTTGTCCAGCTCGAACGGCGAACCGTTGGGCACCAGCAGGATCTCGGCCCCCTCGCGGGCCAGGTGGCGGCCCACGGTGGGCAGCCACATATCCTCGCACACCATCACGCCCAGGCGGATGCCGCGGAAGTCCACGGGGTCGGCCGGGGCGCCGGGGCTGAACACGCGGATCTCGTCGAACACGCCGTAGTTGGGCAGTTCGTGCTTCAGCACCGTGGCGGCGATGGTGCCGCCGTCCAGCAGCAGCATGGCGTTGTGCAGGCGCCCTTCCACCCGCCAGGGGGCGCCCACCAGCAGGGCCGGGCCGCCGTCGGCCGTGTCCTCGGCCAGGGCCCGGGCGGCCCGTTCCACGTGGTCCAGGAAGGCCGCCTTCAGCACCAGGTCCTCGGGCGGATAGCCGGCCAGGGTCAGTTCGCCGGGCAGCACCAGATCGGCGCCCTGGGCGGCGGCCTGGGCCCGGGCGGCGCGCAGGCGCGCCAGGTTGCCGTCCACGTCGCCGACGACGGGATTGATCTGGGCCAGGGCAAGGGTCAGGCGGTCGGTCATGACGGGCGGAACCTAGAGCATTTCGTCGTCCTGGGGAATATATCTCGGGTGCCCTTCCATGGGGATTTATCGCCGGGAATGATATAGTATTCCCACCAGTTGACGCCCAGGCCGCGCCCACCACGGAGGATGGCTCACCATGGCACAGGGATTCGGCGCCCCCAAGGTCGTCGCGCGGGGTCGGGCCCGCCTGAGCGACCCCAACCGGGAGTCCGGCACCGATTCTGCCCCGGCGGCCAAGGCGACCGACGCACCGCCGGCGCCAACCCCCGCCCCGCCGCGCCGGGCCCCGGTGGACCCGGGAGCCCAGAGCCGCGCCCTGGCGGAAACGGTGCTGTCGTCGTTCATGGACCGCATCAAGGCCGAGGCCCGGCGCAAGGGATCGCTGACCGTGGCCGACCTGGACGCCCTGTCCGACGAGTTCGCGTCCAAGACCAAGGCCCTGCAGGCGGCCCTGCAGCAGTCGTTCGTGGAATACGGCCACGCGCGGGACCGGGAACGCCTGGACTTCGCCGGCCTGTCGGCATTCGAGCGGATGATGGTGACGCCCATCTGCCACCTGTTCCCCAACGACGAGGCCGATCTGGGGCCCGACAGCCCCTACCTGTCGCGCGCCATCGTGCCGGGCTTCCTGCAGTCCCTGTCCATGCTGGTGGGGGCCGAGACCCTGGACGACTACCGCAAGCGGGCCGAGGGCGTGGCCGCCACCCTGCGCCAGACCGGCGGCGGCGTCGATTGGTCGGCCTTCATGACCAGCGGCAAGGTGCGGCGCCTGAGCCTGATCGCCCGGTCTGACATCGCCCTGCAGTTCCACGACCTGGCGCGGCGGCGGTCGTGGCTGGTCAACCTGCTGAACACCTCGCTGGCCCTGTCGGCGGGGCACCAGGACCCGGAACACCCGCGCTGGGAAATGACCGACGCGCGGGCCAACCGCTTCCTTTCGGCCCTGTTCGCCGACCTGCGCAGCGCCCTGACCAAGCCCGACCAGAGCATGGTCATCACTGACGCCCACGGCCCCGGCTCGGCCGAGGCCATCGGCGCCCTGCTGAACAGCCTGGACGCGGACCTGCGGGGCGCCTGATCGGCCGCCCGCGCCGTCACGACGGGAACCGCGGGATCAGGTCTTGCTGGGGCGGTCCTTGCGCGACAGCAGGAATTCACGGCCCACCTTTACCGAGGCCACGCCGTCATAGTCCACGATGTCGGCGGTGGCATAGGTCTCGCGCCAGGTATCGGGCAGGTAGGACCCGGTGCCGATGATGTCGATGGGCGCGCCGATGTCGGCCATCACCTTGCACTTCTGGAACCCGAAGCCCGACGAGGCGACGATGCGCACCGTATCGAACCCGGCGGCGTCCAGCTTTTCGCGCAGGTGGAAGATGGCCGCCGCCGACACCCCGGTGCCGGTCAGGTGGCGCAGTTCGGCGTCGCTGCGGTAGCGGCGGATGGCCTGGGGCGCGTGGCGTTCCAGCACGGCATAGCTTTCCTGGGGGTCCAGCTCCTCGATGAAGCGGCCGCCGTGGGTGTCGAGCCGCAGGCTGAGCATGCCCTGGGCCGCCAGGTCGGGAAAGCGCCGGCACACGGCCAGGGAGTCGGTGATTTCCTGGCCGAAGTAGTCCACCAGCACGGTGACCGGCTCGCCGGGGAAGGTTTCGGCGTACATCTCGGCCGCGCGGACGGTGGAGCCGGCATAGCCGATCAGGGCGTGGGGCATGGTGCCCATGCCCTTTTCGTTGCCGAAGTAGTGGGCGGTGGCGTCGGTGGCGTTGCCCACGAAGCCCTTGGCGCCGAATTCCCGGCGCGCCGCGGCCGAGCCGACCGAGGCGGCGTAGGCCATCAACTCGGCCATTTCCGTGCCGGCGCAGTGGCGGGCGTCCATGGCCAGGAAGGCCACGTTGGGCAGGTCCATGCACATGGAGAAGGCGTTGTAGGCGGCCACGCAGGCGGCCCCCAGCTTCTGCAGGTAGATGGTTTCCAGGTCCACCAGCAGGGCGAACGAGCCGGTGATGTACATCAGCGGTTCGCCGGCGCCCACCCAGTCGCCTTCCCGGTAGTTCAGGGTGATGTCGAAGGTGGTGCCCCGCTGTTCGGCCATGCTGTTCAGCCAGCCCACCATCAGGCGCGGCGTGAAGATGACCGGCCGGCGCATGAACACGGCATAGGTGACGCGCTTGTCGCCGCACCGTTCGATGATGCGGCGGGTCTTCACGAAGTAGCGGTCGGTCCACCGTTCAACGCCCGCGTCGTCGGGAAACGCGGCCACGGTGTCGCGGTCTTCGGCCATGGTGGGGACCTCCGTCAGGCCTGGGCGGTGCGGGTGCCGTTCTGGGTGTCGCGGTTCGCCTTCAGCAGTTCGGCCACCAGGAAGGCCAGTTCCAGCGCCTGCTCGGCGTTCAGGCGCGGATCGCAATGGGTGTGGTAGCGGTCCGACAGGTTGGCTTCGGTGATGGCGCGGGCGCCGCCCACGCATTCGGTCACGTCCTGGCCCGTCATCTCGAAATGCACGCCGCCGGCGTGGGTGCCCTCGGCCTGGTGCACGGCGAAGAAGCCCCGCACCTCGGCCAGGATGCGGTCGAAGGGCCGGGTCTTGTAGCCGTTGGAGCTTTTGATGGTGTTGGAATGCATGGGGTCGCACGACCACAGCACCGTGCGGCCCTCGCGCTCCACGGCCCGCACCAGGGGGGTCAGGCTGTCCACCACCTTGTCGGCGCCCATGCGCGAGATGATGGTGATGCGCCCGGCCTCGTTCTTGGGGTTCAGCACGTCCAGCAGGCGGATCAGGTCGTCGGGCGGCAGGCTGGGCCCGGCCTTGAAGGCGATGGGGTTGGCCACGCCGCGCAGGAATTCCACGTGGGCGCCGTCCAGCTGGCGGGTGCGGTCGCCGATCCACAGCAGGTGGGCCGAGGTGTCGTACCAGTTGCCGGTGATGCTGTCGACGCGGGTCATGGCCTGCTCGTAGTTCAGCAGCAGGGCCTCGTGCGAGGTGAAGAAGTCCGTCTCGCTGATCTGCGGCGTGGTCACCGAGGTCAGGCCGCAGGCCCGCATGAAGGCCAGGCTTTCGTCCAGGCGCCCGGCCAGATCGCGGTAGCGGTGGGCCTGGGGGCTTTCGGCCAGGAAACCCAGGGTCCACTGGTGCACCTGGTGCAGGTCGGCATAGCCGCCCTGGGCGAAGGCGCGCAGCAGGTTGAGCGTCATGGCCGACTGGGAATGGGCGCGCAGCAGGCGCTGGGGGTCGGGCTCGCGCTCTTCCGCCGTGAAGGCCATGCCGTTGATGGAATCGCCGCGGTAGGTGGGCAGGGTCACGCCGTCCTTGGTCTCGTAGTCCTCGGACCGGGGCTTGGCGTACTGGCCGGCCATGCGGCCCACCTTGATCACCGGGCAGGCGGCGCCATAGGTGAGCACCACGGCCATCTGCAGCAGCACGCGGAAGGTGTCGCGGATGTTGTCGGCGTGGAACTCGGCGAAGCTCTCGGCGCAGTCGCCG
>JAGREA010000459.1 GCA_020446745.1 Rhodobacterales bacterium
CCGCAGGTGGCGCCCCGGCACACATAGGCGGCGGCCCGGCCGTCGATGGGGCCCTTGCCCCGGGCCGGATGATCTTCCGGCAGGTCGTCGCCCGGCGCCACGCGGCCCACCACGGCGTCGTTCAGGCCGCCGGCCAGGGCGGCGGCCAGCAGGGCCCGGGTGTCGTCGGCCGCCGGGTCGCCGGCCACCACCACCTGCAGGCCGCCGGCCAGCAGCGACCAGCCGTTCAGCAGCGACGGCATGGAGACCAGGCGGCGCGGGTCGGCCACGGCGAACACGGAGGCCAGGTCTTCCACCCGGTCGCGGTGGGCCGTTTCGCCGGTCAGCAGGTACAGGCGGGCCTGGACCTCGGCCAGGGTGCCGTTGCCCGACGGCACGGCGTTGTCGTGCACGGTCTTGGACCGGGTGATCACGTCGTCGGCCGTGTCGGCCGGCATGAAGTAGCCACCGCCCACCGGGTCCCAGTGGTGGGCGTCGGCCTGGGCCACCCAGGCCCGGGCCCGGTCCAGATAGGCGGCCTCGCCGGTCACCTCGAAGAGGGTCACGGCGCCGGCGGCCAGGTTGGCCAGGTCTTCCAGCACCGCGCCGTGGCGGGCCCGGCCGGCGCGCCAGGCGTGGTGCAGGCGGCCGTCCACGGTCATGTGGGTGGTCACGAAATCGATCACCCGGCGGGCCGCGTCCACCCAGTCGGGCCGGCCGAACACGGCCCCGGCCTTGGCCAGGGCCTGAACCATCAGGCCGTTCCAGTCGGCCAGCACCTTGTCGTCGCGCTGCGGCGGCACCCGGCCGTCGCGCACGGCCAGCAGCCTGGCCCGGCTGTGGGCCAGCTCGGTTTCCAGCACGTCCGAGCCCAGGGCCCGGCTGTCGGGGCGGTTCAGGACGGTCACGCCTTCCCAGTTGCCCTGGGCGGTCACGCCGTAGGTTTCCTTGAACACCGGGGCGGCGGCGCCCAGCACGGCGTCGATCTCGTCCTCGGTCCACACATAGTACTTGCCCTCCACGCCCTCGCTGTCGGCGTCGAAGGCGCTGGCGAAGGCCAGGGGACCTTCCCGGGCGGAACCATCATCGGGGGTGACCGCCATGTCGCGCAGGCACCAGTCCAGGGTCTCGGCCACCCGGGCGGCGTACAGCGGGCTCTGGGTCTCCTGCCAGGCTTCCGTCAGCAGGTCGACGATCTGGGCGTTGTCGTACAGCATCTTCTCGAAGTGGGGGACCAGCCACTTCTCGTCGGTGGAATAGCGGGCGAAGCCGCCGGCCAGGTGGTCGTAGATGCCGCCCTGGCACATGCGGTCCAGCGTCATGGTCACGGCGTCGCGGTACAGGTCCGACCCCGTGCGGCGATGGCCGCGCCACAGGAAGCGCAGGAAGGGGACCTGGGGAAACTTGGGCGCCCCGTTGGTGCCGCCGCGCACCGGGTCCACCATGCGCAGGGCCGTGGCCCCGGCCTGGTCCAGGGCCGCCGTGTCCAGGGCGCCGCCGCCTTCGGGACGCGACAGGTTTTCCAACCCCGCGCACAGGGCCTGGGCGTTCTGCGTCACCTTGTCGCGCTGGTGGGCGTAAACGTCGGCGATGGTGTGCAGCAGGTCGGGGAAGGCCGGCCGGCCGAAGCGGGCCGTGGGCGGAAAATAGGTGCCGCCCCAGAACGGCTCGCCGGCCGGAGTCAGGAACATGGTCAGGGGCCAGCCGCCGTGCTCGCCCATCAGCGCCAGGGCCGACTGGTAGATGGTGTCCAGGTCCGGCCGCTCCTCGCGGTCCACCTTGACGTTGACGAACAGGTCGTTCATCACCTGGGCGATGGCCGGGTCCTCGAAGGATTCATGGGCCATCACATGGCACCAGTGGCAGGCCGCGTAGCCCACGGACAGCAGGATGGGCTTGTCGTGCTCGCGCGCCTCGGCCAGGGCCTCGGGGCCCCAGGGGCGCCAGTGGACCGGGTTGTCCCTGTGCTGCAGCAGATAGGGGCTGGTCTCGCGGTCGAGCAGGTTACGGGTCATCGCCACCGGGTCCTTGGGGGAAGGCCGCCAAGGGGCGGCGTTGCGCGGGCGCCTCACGTCGCTTAGGTTGGGAGTCCTCAACCCGGATGCAAGGCCGTGTCCACGCCCCAAATCCGCCCTGGAGCGCCCGCCGAGGAGAGCCCGCCATGAAGATCACCGTTGACGTGGACTGCACGCCCGACGAGGCCCGCACCTTCCTGGGCCTGCCCGACGTGAAGCCCCTGCAGGAAGCCATGATGAAGGAAGTGGAAGCCCGCATGCGGGCCAACCTTTCGGCCATGGATCCGGAAGCCCTGTTCCGCACCTGGCTGCCGGCCGGGGTGAAAAGCCTGGAACAGATCCAGAAGCTGTTCTGGACCCAGATGACGGGCGCCGCCCGCAAGGCCGACAAGGACGACAACAAGAGTGACAACAAGAAATAGCGAAGCCGGCCCCGACCGGGGAACCGGCGCCTACTACCGCCTGCACGTGTTCTGCTGCACCAACCAGCGGCCCGAGGGGCACCCCCGGGGCTCCTGCGCCAAGCAGGGCGCCGTCAACCTGCGCAACTACATGAAGGCCCGGGCCAAGGAGCTGGGGCTGGAAGGGGTGCGCATCAATTCGGCCGGCTGCCTGGACCGCTGCGAGCTGGGCCCCACGCTGGTGGTCTATCCCGAAGGCATCTGGTACCGCTGCGCCACGCCCGAGGACGTGGACGCCGTGCTGCTGGAACACCTGCGCGACGGCCACCCGGTGGAACGCCTGATGCTGGCGCCCGACGACTGAGGGGGGGCCCTTGGCCGCGCCCGCCGACCCCGCCGACACCATCTTCGCCCCCGCCAGCGGTGCCCCGCCGGCGGGGATTTCCGTGCTGCGCCTGTCGGGCCCCGGGGCCGGGGCGGCCCTGTCGGCCCTGACCGGCCGGGCCCCGCCGCCGCCG
>JAGREA010000460.1 GCA_020446745.1 Rhodobacterales bacterium
AAGGGCTACCTCAAGAATCCCAAGGCGACCGAGGAAGCCTTTGCCGACGGTTGGTTCCACACGGGCGATCTCGGGGTGCTCGAGCCCGACGGCTACGTCAAGCTGAAGGACCGGGCCAAGGACATCATCATCTCCGGCGGCGAGAACATCTCGTCCATCGAGGTGGAGGGCGTGCTGTACGCCCATCCGGCGGTGCTGGCCGCCGCCGTGGTGGCCAAGCCCGACGACAAGTGGGGCGAGACCCCCTGCGCCTTCGTCGAGCTGAAGGCCGACGCCGAGGACGTGGACGAGGCCGCGCTGATCGCCTTCTGCCGCGAGCACCTGGCCCACTTCAAGTGCCCGAAGACGGTGGTGTTCGGCGAACTGCCCAAAACCTCCACCGGCAAGATCCAGAAGTTCATCCTGCGCGACAGCGTGCGCGACGGCTGACCCCCCGCGAAACGCTTAAACCCCACAATCTGTGCTGAAATGGTTGAACGGCGCTGTCCCCCCCGCCTGAACCTTGGCGGGGGCGACGCGCCGTTCCTTTGCCGGGGCCCCTCCGCGCGCCCTTGCGGCGCCCGTCGGCCCGATGCGCTCCATGCCGCTCCCGATGCCCCTTCCCCCGCCGGGCCGTGGCCCGGGTCGGGAAGCGCGCCATCCGTCCGGTCAGGGGTGGGGGCCGTTCAGGGCCCCCGTGACGACGTCACCGACCGGGGTGGGGCGGGCATGCAAAAGGGGGCCTACGCCCCCCCTAAACTCGCGATTTCGTCCTTGATCTGAAGCTTCTGTTTCTTGAGCCGGTGGATTTCGATGTCATCCGGATAGGGATGATTTTCTTCCTCGTCGATGGCCTGTTCAAGGGCCTGGTGCTTTTCCTTGAGGGCGACAATCCTCTCGTCCAAGCTCATTCTATGGGTCCTCCTTTATCGGATCTCAGGACGAAAACCATGTTACGCGAGTTCGTCATAAAAGACCAGGAGACTCCGTTCGGAAGGTGGGGCGAAACGTCGGCGGACGGTTCCCTTCGGGCCGCCCCATTTGGTAAACTTGAGGTTCGCCTCCCCGTCGCCGATCCCGGCCGACACCCAACACCGGACCCCACGCCGTGCAGGAAACAGACACGCTGAAAGTCAAGCTGGAACAACTGCGGTCCGAACACCGCGACCTGGACGACGTGATCCAGCAGATCACCGAACAGACCTCCTTCAACCAGCTGCAGATCCGCCGCCTGAAAAAGCGCAAGCTGGCCATCAAGGACCAGATCACCCGGCTGGAATCCCTGCTGGTGCCCGACATCATCGCCTGACGCCCCGCGACATCGCCCGCCCAAACCCAGTGGGACAGCCCCATGGATCGTGATCACCGTCCCAAACTGGTCTACTTCGGGGATATCGACATCACCCTGCGCGATGCCCTGCGCCAAGGGCCGATCGGCGCCTGGGTGGTGCCCGTGCTGGACACCCGGACGGAAGCTTTCGGCCTGTCCACCAAGGTGAAAACGGCCTATGCCCTGGATGATGCGGTTCACCTGACCGTCACGCTGAGCGACGCGCGCCGGTTCTGGATCGTCCCGCTGACCCTGTTCCAGGCCCTGATAAGCCACGCCGTGGTCATCTTCATCGTCGCGGCCGTGGCCGGCATGGCCATCTATGCCGCCGAGGGCATGATCCTGGACTGGGCACCCGGCGCGACCGGCTGGATCCGGCCCGTCCAGTGGCTGGTCGGCGCGGCCTTCGCGCTTGGTGTCCTCATCTTCTTCTCCCAGGCCTTCAAGGAGATTCTGCGGGATACCTATTGGGACGCGGTGACGGCGGCCCTGACCGAGGCCCTTTCCCCGGCGCGCCACGACTCCTATGCCGCCGTGAGCGACGCCCGGTGGACGGGCTGGCGCAAGGGCCTGCGCCGGTCCGACGGCTCGTTCTACAACCCGGACCGGGACCGCCACCCGTCGGAAGCCCCCTCGCAAGCCCCGGACGGGCCGCCACGGCCCGCCAAGGAACCCGCCCAGCACAAGCACTGCCCGGCCTGCGGCGCCGAGGTGCTCAGCGCCTGTTATGCGGGCGCCAGGCGCACCTGCGCCCAGTGCCGGGCGAAGCTGCGCGGAACCCGGCAGGGCACCTGGGCCACGCGGCTCTGGTAGGTCCGGCGGATCAGCCGCCCGGCGCGTCGCCTTCTGACTCCCGCCCATGGTGGGCCCGGTGCAGGTCGTGTTCGGCCGCGTCCAGGGCCTCCTCGGGGGTGTCGCCGGGGCGCAGCTCGTACAGGCCGGCCACGGGCTGGACCCGCAGTTCGTGGCCCTTCACGGCGAAGGTGCGCTGGGCGATGCGCTCGGTCACCTCGTGGGCCTTGGCCTCGCCCCCGGCGGCGTCGGCCAGGGCCAGGACGATCCCCAGGTCGCCGCCGCCCATTGAGCCGATCACGTCGGCCCCGCGCAGTCCGGCCTTGCCCATTTCCGCCACCTGGCTCCCCACCCCTGCCGCTGCCTCGCGGCCGCGCCGGGCGCGCACCTGTTCCAGGTCGTCGATGCGCAGCCACAGCAGGGTGGAAGCCATGCCCGTCTTTTCCGCGTGGGCGATGATGCGCGCCATCTCGCGCATCAGGGCGCGGCGGTTGTACACCGGCAGCAGGTCGTGGCGGTCGGCCTGGCGCTCCAGGTAGGCGGCGTGGTCGCGCAGGTGCTCCAGCTCATGCCGCTGGCGGTCGAACTCGGTCATGATGGTCATCAGGGCCTGGCTGACCTTGGGCGTCAGCTCGTCGTTGGGCACGCCCAGGATGAAGGCCACGTCGCCGATGGTCTCGCGCGGGCGCGGCGCGTGGCGCCGGGTCGGCGGCTCCTCGTCCTCCAGGTCGTGGCGCAGGTCGCGGCGGGGGTCGCGGGGGCGCCGGTCGGCGGCGCCCACGGGGGCGATCCCTTCCGGCTTGCTGACATCGACCATGGCGCGCTCTCCCCCTGACGCCCCGCCCGTGCACCGCGGCGTCAGGGGAAAGGCTAGCATTCCGCCCGGGGCGAGACAAACGCCGCCAAACGGGGATCATCCCTTGCCATCGGCGGCCGGCGACCTTAAATGACCCCTTTTCCGGCCCGAGGAGACGAGGAGCGAGATGAGCACCGAACAGCCCGCCGTTGGCATCATCATGGGCAGCCAGTCCGACTGGCCCGTCATGAAGAACGTCGCCCTGACCCTGGACAAGCTGGGCATCGCCCACGAGGCCCGGGTGATGTCGGCCCACCGCACCCCCGACCGCCTGGCCGACTATTGCCGCGCCGCCCGCGGCCGGGGGCTCAAGGTGATCATCGCCGGCGCCGGCATGGCCGCCGCCCTGCCCGGCGCCGCCGCCGCCCTGACCCCCCTGCCGGTCCTGGGCGTGCCCATGGAAGGCAAGCTGATGGGCGGCCTGGACGCCCTGCTGGCCATGGCCCAGATGCCCGGCGGCGTGCCCGTGGGCACCCTGGCCGTGGGCAAGGCCGGGGCCGTGAACGCGGCCGTGCTGGCGGCTTCCATCGTCGCCCTGTCGGACCCCCAGGCGGCCCAGGCCCTGGACGACTTCCGCGCCGCCCAGACGGCCGGCGTGCCCGAGCTGCCGGAAGACTGATCCCGCCCGCTCGCCCATTCAAACCCCCTGTGATCCCCGTCACAGCGCGGGGGCGGCAAAGGGCCTAAAAGCATCGTCGAGGCGCAGAAGGCGCCCGTTACCTTCTTCCGGCGCAAGCCATAGTTGGAAGGGTACGATGCGAAAGACGGTCTTATCAGGCCTGGCCCTGGTGGGTGCCGCCCTGTTTGTGGCGGCGCCCATCGGCTTGTCCGCGGGCTCCCCGGCGGCGGCGGAGCCTGCCACGCGGGCCGTGCTGATCCTCATGCCCGGCACGGCCGCGGAACACGTGATCCCCATGGCCACCATGGCCGCCTGCACCCGGGCCTCGGCCTATACCAGCAGCGCCCTGTGCATGGGCCGCCCCGCCGCCGAGGCCTATCTGGCCCAGCGCGCCGGCAACGCCTTCAACGACTTCTCCACCGCCGCTGGTCAATAGCCCCGGCCCGTGACAGGCTGGCGCCATGCCGCCCGCCACCTCTCCCCATATCGTCGCCATCGACTTCGAGACCGCCGACCCGGGCCGCGACAGCGCCTGCGCCCTGGGCATGGCCCGGGTGGTGGACGGCCGGGTGACCGAGCACTTCATCCGCCTGATCCGCCCGCCCCGGCCGCAGGTGTTCTACACCCACATCCACGGCCTGACCTGGGACACGGTGAAGGACGCCCCGGCCTTCGCCGACCTGTGGCCCGAGATCGCCGCCTTCCTGGCCGGGGCCGACCTGCTGGCGGCCCACAACGCCGGGTTCGACCGGGCGGTCATGGCCGGCTGCTGCGCCGCCGCCGGCCTGGCGGCGCCGGCCCTGCCCTACCTGTGCACGGTGAAGCTGGCCCGCGCCGCCTGGAACGTCCGCCCCACCCGCCTGCCCGACGTGTGCCGCTACCTGGCCATTCCCCTGAACCACCACGACGCCCTGTCCGACGCCACGGCCTGCGCGTCCATCGTCGCCGACGCCCTGGCCGACGGGTTCGACGTCACCGTCGCCCGGCTGGGCCCGGCCAAAGGTGGCCGCACGGGCCGCGCGGCCCGCTGATCTGTCGGAATTTTTTCCACTCGCCGTCTCGCCCCGACGGGTCGTTTCCCGGAACCCTAGAGATTCCGGGCCTTCCCCGGCTCGGCATACAATTTGCTTCAGTGCACGAACGATCGTCGGACAACCAGGGGACATTGGAATCGTGAAAAAGAGCGCTTTTCTGTTGGGCGGCCTGACCGCCGCCATGCTGCTGCTCCAGGCCGGTACGGCCCAGGCCCTGATCAGCCAGCACGTCGAAACCCGTTTCCTGCCGACGACCGGCACGGCGACGATCGATTTCGACACGGTCGATGATTCCGGCGGCCCCATCGCCACCAGCATCCTGGCCGAGGTGACCGGCCCCTTCGGCCGGGCCACGGCCAGCGCCGGCCCGGCCGGCAACCTGGGCATCGACCAGTACCAGGCCCAGGAAGGGGAGCTGACCAGCGAGGTGACGATCCTCAACACCGACATCCCCAACCTGCTGGGGGTGGAACGCCACGCCACCGCCAACTTCATCATCGACGGCGGCAGCCTGGCGCTCTACGCCGAAGTGGGCTCCAGCCTGTTCTTCCTGATCGAGCTGGAAGCCTCGATCCAGAACAGTATCGGCACGGAAGTGCGCCATGAAACCTGGACCAGCCGCATCCTGATGTCGGCCGACACGGGGCCGATCCCCGACGTGCAGTTCCTGGACAACGACATCGGCGCCGTGGTGCAGGCCAACGGCTTCATCGTCGACATCCCCTTTTCCTTCCAGACCTTCGACCTGGGCCTGATCCCGGCCAACGGCTCGGTGGGCCTGTCCTACCGGGCCTTCGCCAGCAGCGAGGTGGTGGGCTTCGCCGAACTGGCCTCGGCCCAGTTCAGCGACCCCCTGAACCTGACCAACCCCGTCGAGGCGCCCACGGTGACCTACGCCCCCGTGCCGGCCCCGGCTTCGGCCCTGCTGGTGATCACCGGCCTGGGGCTGATGGGCGCCCTGCGGCGGCGGCGGCGCGCCGCCTAGCCGGATCAGCCTTCCGGCAGCCCCGGGTGCCGGTAGGCGTGCCACAGGAAGCGCGCGGCGGCGCTGCGGTGGGGTTTCCACCGGGCCGCCATGCGCGTCACCTGCTTTTCGTCGGGCGTCTTCTTGCGCCCCTTCAGGCGCCCGGCAGAGGCCCGCACGGCCAGGTCGCCGGCCGGGAACACGTCGGGCCGCTGCAGCGAGAACAGCAGGTAGATTTCCGCCGTCCAGCGGCCGATGCCCTTCACCTGCGTCAGGGCGGCGATGGCCGCCTCGTCGTCCAGATCCGCCAGGCCGTCCAGGTCCAGCCCGCCGTCCACCACGGCCTGGGCCAGGGCGCGGCCGTAGACCAGCTTCTGGCGACTCAGGCCCACGGCCCGGGCCGCGGCGTCGTCCAGGGCCAGGAAGCCGTCGGGCGCCAGGGGCGACACGGCGGCCTCCAGCCGGCCCATGATGGCCCGGGCCGAGGCCACGGACACCTGCTGGGCGGTGATGATGCGGATCAGCCCCTCGAACCCCGTGGGATGGCGGCGCACCGGCGGCAGGCCGCAGGCCGCGTAGGCCCGGGCCAGATCCTTGTCCTTGGCCGCCAGGGCCTCCAGGGCCGGACGCAGGCTGTGGTCGGGCCCGCCGGGCTCCATGAGGATCAGCTTGCCGGATGGAAGCGGCGCCGCCGGGCGGCGCGCATCCGCCGCGGGTCCAGGCCCGACAGGCGCTTCTTCAGCTTGGCCTGGTAGCCGGGAATCTTCAGCACGTCGGCCAGGCGCCGGTCCAGGTAGGCCCAGGTTTCGGGGAAGTCGCCCTCCTCGTCGCCCTCGTCGGCCAGCCAGTAGAGCACCGTGGTGGAGTAGACCGGGGCCAGCAGGCCGCGCTTGGTATAGAAGTTGAAGTCCGCCGACTCGTCGCCGGCCGCGTACCAGATGGCGTTGACGGTGCTGTAGGTCAGCCGCGCCGCCAGGCCCAGGTTCAGGGGCAGGCTCAGGTACGACAGCGACCGGCGCACGGCCTCGCGGTGGGGCGCCAGCCATTCCAGGCGGGCCCGCACGCCGGTGGCGATGCGGTCGCGCACCCGCATTTCAGCCACGCCGCGCCGTTCCATCTCGGCCAGCATCTCCCGGTCGGCCAGGTCCGAGAAGGCCTCCAGCAGGTCGGGGACGCCGCCGGGGAAGGCGCGGTCGGCCACCTCGGGGCCGAAGCCGGCCTCTTCGGTGCCGGCGGCCAGACTGCGGCGGCTCCAGCCGTCGAAGGTCACGTGGTTCAGGGTGGCCAGGACGATGGCGTCGCGGGCCGCCTGCAGGGCCTCGGGCGAGGCGATACCGGTGGGTTCGTTCATGCCGGGTCTCCCGTTTCCGGGGTGGGAAGGGTCTTGTGCATGTCGTCGGCGTAGCCGAACAGGCCCAGGTCGGCCATGCGCTGGGGATAGAGGATGCCGTCCAGGTGGTCGCATTCGTGCTGCACCACCCGGGCGTGGAAGCCGCTGGCCTGGCGGTCGATGGGCGCCCCGTCCAGGCCCACGCCCCGATAGCGGATGCGGGTGAAGCGCGGCACGGCGCCGGTCATGCCCGGCAGGGACAGGCAGCCCTCGAAGGCCGTGTCCGTCTCGTCGCCCAGGGGCTCGATGACCGGGTTGATCAGCACCGTCATGGGCACGGCGGCGGTGTCGTCGGTGAGGCCGGCGTCGCGGTAGCGTTCCGCCGCCAGGCGGGCCGCCGGCACGTGGAAGATGACCAGGCGCAGGGGCACGTGCACCTGGGGCGCCGCCAGGCCCACCCCGCCGGCATCGGCCAGGGTGTCCAGCATGTCGTCCACCAGGGTGGCGACTCGGGGCGCCGTGGGGTCTTCCACCGGGCGGGCCGGGGACCGCAGCACCGGGTGGCCCATGCGGGCGATCTTCAGAATGGCCATGGGTCCTCGTGTCCTGCGGGGGGCCTGGGTTGAATTTAGGCGCATCGGCGGGTGCCCGCAAAGCCTTCCCTTGCGGGCCCGCAAGGCCTTTCCTTACGGGAACAGGTGTGCTAAAAGCCCGGTTCCCCAGCGGTCGAACCGGCGGGCCGGTTCGCGCACCTGGGGTTTTTGCCGTCATCCGCCACACGACCAAGCAAGGCCGAGGAGTCACCGTGCAAGTTACCGTCCGCGACAACAACGTCGACCAGGCCCTGAAGGCCCTGAAGAAGAAGATGCAGCGCGAAGGCATCTTCCGGGAAATGAAGCTGCGCCGTTCCTACGAGAAGCCGTCCGAGCGCCGGGCCCGTGAAAAGGCCGAAGCCGTGCGCCGCGCCCGCAAGCTGGAGCGCAAGCGGCTGGAGCGCGAAGGCTTCTAGCCTAGAAAGCTTCAAGCCTTTGGCGCCCCCTTCCGGGGCGCCCCCCGCGACTCCCCGACTCCAGGATGACGACCGCTCCCGGGACATCCGCCCGGTTGCCGGCTCCGGGTGACGGCAACGCACCGTGCGCCGCGCGGTGCGTTTTTGCGTGCCCGGTTTTTTGTGCCCGATTTTTTATGCCTGGGGGCCGTCCCGCCCCCGCCGAATCCCCGGCCGAAAAAAAATGTCGTCCATGTGACCCGGATCACAGTCCGCCGGGGTGGCACGGGCTAGGATAATTCCATCATCTCCCCTACCCCCTCGAAGCCGACGCGGCCCCGGTCCCCTCCCTGCCGGGGCCGCACCCTTTTTGGGGGCCATTTTCCGGTGACGGATGAACCAAGCGGCGCCAACCCTTCGAGACGGCCCTGCGGGCCTCCTCAGGGTGAAGAGTAATATTTTTCAATAGATTACACCCTCATGCTGAGGAGCCCATCGAAGATGGGCGTCTCGAAGCATTGTCGGCACGGGGCGGGGTGCCGCTCACTTCTCCGGCTTGTAGGCCCCCAGCACCGATTCCATGCCGGTGGCCCGGGCCTCGCCCTTGGCCCAGTCCAGGGGCGTCAGGTTGAAGGCCCGCAGCAGGCAGCGGCCGTCCGGGTCCAGGTCCAGGATCGACAGGCCGCCCATGTCCAGTTCCAGGGAATCCATGGCCTTCAGACCGGCCCCCAGGGCGTGGCCCAGGATCACCCGGTGCACGGCGTCGTGGGCCACCAGCAGCAGGTGGGTCCAGTCATCCCCGGCCACCAGGGCATCCCACCCTTCCAGCACCCGGTCGGCGAAGTCGGTGAAGGCGTCGCCGCCGATGAACCGGGCCCCCGGGGCGTGGGCCCCGGCATAGGCCCGGCCGATGGCCCGGGGCGCCCGCCCGGGCGGCACGTCGCGGAACCGGCCGGCGCGGATCTCCAGGAACCGGTCGTCGTCGGTGGCCGGAATGTCGCGGCCGGCCAGGGCCAAATTCATGGTCTGGCGGGTGCGCGGCAGGCCCGAACAGACGGCCCGGTCCAGGGGCGCGGGGCGCAGCAGCTCGCCCACCGCCGCCGCCTGGGCCCGGCCCTGGTCGGTCAGGTCCACGTGGCGGGGGTCCAGGGGCCGCCCGGCGGCGTCGAAATAGCGGACGGCGCCATGACGC
>JAGREA010000461.1 GCA_020446745.1 Rhodobacterales bacterium
AGGAGCCCCTGGACGCCATCGCCGAGCGGGTGACCGGGCAGAACGTGAACCCGCAGCCCGTGTCCGGCCGCCAGGAGGCGCTGGAAGTCCTGGTCAACCGGTTCGTGTAGACGTCGCCATGCGCCCCACCCTGCCCCTTCTGCTGATCCTGGCCGCCCTGGCGATCCCCGCCCGGGCGGCGGGGTTGGGGGACGAGCGGGTGCTGGGCGAACCCCTTTCGGCCGCCCAGGCGGCGGCCCTGCCACCGGATGCGTTGGTGACCCGGGGCCGGGACCTGTTCCTGGCCAAGTTTACCTCCCTGGACGGGGCGGGGCGTCCGGCGGCGACGGGGGCCATCGTGCCCACCGCCGCGCAGCCGGACGTCCTGCCCCTTTTTTTCCGTACCGCCGGGGCGGATTCCAATGCCTGCCGGGGCTGCCATAACGATCCCGAACCGGGCGGCGCCGGGGAATTCGTGGCCAACGCCTTCGTGTCGGAAGGCTTCCAGGACGCCGACTTCGACACCGTGGACCCCCAGTTTTCCAACGAACGCGGCACCCCGGCCCTGCACGGCAGCGGCCTGGTGGAACTGCTGGCCCGCGAGATGACCCGCGACCTGCGGGCCCAGCGCCGCGCCGCCGCCGCCCGGGCCCGGACCGAGGGCCGGGACGTGACGGTCGATCTGTCCAGCAAGGGGGTGTCCTTCGGCGCCCTCACCGTGGGCGCCGACGGCTTCGTCGACCTGTCGGCCCTGGACGGGGTGGACCAGGACCTGATCGTCCGCCCGTTCAGCCAGAAGGGCGTGTTCGTGTCGCTGCGCCAGTTCACCGTCAACGCGCTGAACGCCCACCACGGCATGCAGGCGGCGGAACGGTTCGGCGCCCGATACACGGACGCCGACGACTTCGACGGCGATGGGGTTTCCAACGAGTTGGCGGAAGGGGACGTCACCGCCCTGGTCGCCTTCCAGGCCACCCTGCCCGTCCCCGCGCAAGCCGGCGACCTGGGCCGCGACACGTTCGAATCCCTGGGTTGCGGCGCCTGCCACGTGCCGGCCCTGCCCCTGGAGTCCGCCGTCTTCACGGAACCCAACCCCTTCAACCCCGCCGGCAACCTGCGGGCCGCCGAGGCGCCGGTGGTGGCGCTGCCGCTGGACGTGTCGGGCCTGCGCCGCGACGACCGGGGGCGCGTTCTGGTGCCCCTGTTCTCCGACCTGAAGCGCCACCGCATCGCCGATGCCGAACGCCCCCACTACGCCAACGAACTGCTGAGCCAGCGGTTCGTGGACCGCGACATCTTCCTGACCCCGCGCCTGTGGGGCGTGGGCGGCACGGCCCCCTACGGCCACCGGGGCGACCTGACCACCCTGCACGAGGCCATCGTCCATCACGGCGGCGAGGCCACGGAATCCCGCCGCGCCTACGAGGCCCTGGCGGAACCGGACCGGCGCCGGGTGATCGCCTTCCTGCAGTCCCTGCGGTTCGGGGGGTCGGCGCCATGAGAGGCCTGTTGACCTTC
Source organism: Rhodobacterales bacterium (assembly GCA_020446745.1). Classification (GTDB taxonomy): domain Bacteria; phylum Pseudomonadota; class Alphaproteobacteria; order Rhodospirillales; family JACKKN01; genus JAGREA01. The sequence goes on from JAGREA010000461.1 coordinate 1,498, forward strand.
GGGCTCTCCTGCCTGCTGGCCGCCCCGGCGGCGGCCCTGGAGGCGCCCCACTACGCCGACGACACGGCCGGGTCGGGCATCCATCACGTGTACGACGGCGGCTGGGAATACTTCGTCGGTGGCGGCCTGGCGACCCTGGACTGCGATTCCGACGGCCGGCCGGACCTGTACATGGCCGGCGGCACCAATCCGGCGACGCTGTACCGCAACACCAGCACCGTGGGCGGGCCCCTCACCTTCCAGGCCCTGGCGGACCCGGTGACGGACCTGACCGATGTGATCGGCGCCTATCCCCTGGACGTGGACAACGACGGCCACCAGGACCTGATGGTCCTGCGGGTGGGCGAAAACCACCTGTTGCGGGGCCGGGGCGGCTGCACGTTCGAAAAGGCCAACGATGCCTGGGCCTTCGACGGCGGCACCGCCTGGTCCACCGCCTTCACCGCCCGCTGGGGCGACGGCGACGCCTGGCCCACCATCGCCGTGGGCAACTACGTGGACCGCAACGCCCCCGGGGCGCCCTTCGGCACCTGCCACGACAACCGCCTGTGGCACCCGGCCCCGGCCGGCGGCGGGTTCGCCCAGCCCCAGGTGCTGGCGCCCGGCTATTGTTCCCTGTCGGCCCTGTTCAGCGACTGGAACCGCGACGGCGTGCCCGACCTGCGCCTGACCAACGACCGCCAGTACTACCGCGGCGGCCAGGAGCAGCTGTGGCGCGTGCCGGCCAACGGCCCGGCCACCGCCTTCACGCGCCGCGACGGCTGGCGCAAGCTGACCATCTGGGGCATGGGCATCGCCAGCCACGACGTGAACGACGACGGCTACCCCGACTACTTCCTCACCTCCATGGGCGACAACAAGCTGCGGGTGCTGACCAAGGGCGCCGCCCGGCCCAGCTATGGCGACGAAGCCGGCCAGCGGGGCATGACGGCCCACCGCCCCTACACGGGCGGCAGCGTACAGCCCTCCACGGCCTGGCATTCGGAATTCGTCGACGTGAACAACGACGGCTTCATGGACCTGTTCATCGCCAAGGGCAACGTGGAAGCCATGCCCGACTTCGCCGCCGACGACCCCAACAACCTGCTGCTGGGCCACCCGGACGGCCGCTTCACCGAGGTGGCGCCCCAGGCCGGCATCGTCACCTTCGCCAAGGCGCGGGGCGCCTCCCTGGCCGACTTCAACCTGGACGGCCTGCCCGACCTGGTGGTGGTGAACCGCAAGGTGCCGGCCGAGGTGTGGCGCAACGTGGGCCGGGGCACGGCCCAGGCGCCCATCCCCATGGGCAACTGGCTGCACCTGAAGCTGCGCCAGGACGGCGCCAACCGCGACGCCGTCGGCGCCTGGGTGGAGGTGCGCATCGGCACCCGCACCCTGCGCCACGAGGTCACCGTGGGCGGCGGCCACGCCAGCGGGCGGTCGGGATGGCTGCACTTCGGCACCGGGGTGGCGGAACGGGCCCGGGTGCGGGTCCAGTGGCCCGGCGGCGAATGGGGCCCGTGGATCCGCCTTTACACCAACCAGTTCGCCCTGATCACCCGCGGCCAAGAGCACGCGCGGGTCTGGCTGCCGCCGGAGGACTAGGACATCCGACCGCGGCAGGCGCCGCCAAGAACCCTAAATTCGTTCAACTATCGCTAAATGGGAGAGGAACAAGACAATGAAAACACTGAAACTTATTACCACGGCCCTGGTGGGTGTGGTGTCCGCCGCCGCCCTGGCGGGCGCGGCCGCCGCGGCCGACCTGGTGGTCGGCGTGAGCTGGTCCAACTTCCAGGAGGAACGCTGGAAGACCGACGAGGCGGCCATGAAGTCGGCCCTGGACGCCGGCGGCGCCAAGTACATCAGCGCCGACGCCGGCGGTTCGGCCGAAAAGCAGCTGGCCGACATCGAAAGCCTGATCGCCCGGGGCGCCAACGCCCTGATCGTCCTGGCCTGGGACGCCGATGCCGTGCTGCCGGCCGTGGCCAAGGCCCAGGCGGAAGGCATTCCGGTGCTGGGCTATGACCGCCTGATCGAGGCCCCCGGCGTGTTCTACCTGACCTTCGACAACGTGGAAGTGGGCCGCATGCAGGCCCGCGCCGTCTTCAAGGTGCAGCCCAAGGGCAACTACGCCTTCATCAAGGGCGCGTCCACCGACCCCAACGCCGACTTCCTGCACGGCGGCCAGTTGGAGGTCCTGCAGGCGGCCATCGACAAGGGCGACATCAAGGTGGTCGGCGAGCAGTACACCGACGGCTGGAAGCCCGAGAACGCGCAGCGGAACATGGAACAGATCCTGACCGCCAACAACAACAAGGTGGATGCCGTGGTGGCCTCCAACGACGGCACCGCCGGCGGCGTGGTGGCGGCGCTGACGGCCCAGGGCATGGAAGGCATTCCCGTGTCCGGCCAGGACGGCGACCACGCGGCCCTGAACCGGGTGGCCCGGGGCTGGCAGACCGTTTCCGTGTGGAAGGACGCCCGCGAACTGGGCAAGGCCGCCGGCTCGGCCGCCATCCAGTTGGCCAAGGGCCAGCCCGTGTCCGGCGCCATCATGTGGAGCGGCGGCGCCAAGGGCGTGAAGATGGACGCCATCCTGTTGCCTCCGGTGCCCATTACGCGGGACAATCTGGACGTGGTCATCAGCGCCGGCTGGGTCTCCAAGGACGTGGTCTGCCAGGGCGTGACCAAGAACCCGCCGGCCGCCTGCAAGTAGGGGCGTTCGGCGTCCGGTACGCGGCGGCGGTCAATCCCGCCGCCGCGTCCCGACCCAAAAAAGAAAAGACCGGGGAAACCACCATGACCGAACCTTCCGGCGGTGCGCCGCCGAAGATCCAACGCGACTGGGCCGCGCTGCTGCGGGTGGCCGAAATCGACACCCGCATGCTGGCCATGGTGGTGGTCCTGGTTGTCGTCTGGCTGGGCCTGAACCTGCTCACCGACGGCATCTTCATGACGGCCCGCAACCTTTACAACCTGGCGGTCCAAAGCTCGGTGGTGGGCATCATGGCCACGGGCATGGTGCTGGTCATCGTGGCCCGCCACATCGACCTGTCCGTGGGTTCGGTGATGGGCTTCACGGGCATGGTCATCGCCTGGCTGCAGGTGGACGTGTTCACCCTGGGCGCGGCCTGGAACTGGCCCACCACCATCCTGCTGGGCCTGGCCCTGGGGGCCGCCATCGGCGCCTTCCAGGGCTATTGGGTGGCCTACCGGGCCATCCCCGCCTTCGTCGTCACCCTGGGCGGCCTGCTGATGTTCCGGGGCGGCGCCTTCCTGGTGACGGACGGGCGCACCGTGGCGCCCATGGACCCCACCTACCAGCTGCTGGGCGGCGGCATCAACGGTTCCATCGGCGCCACCTGGAGCTGGGTGTTCGGCCTGGCCGCCATCGCCCTGGTAGCCTTCATGGCCTGGCGCAACCGGTCCAGCCGCCTGCGCCACGGCTTCCCCACCAAGCCCGTGTGGGTGGAACTGCTGCTGTTCGCCGTGTGGGCGGTGCTGATCGTCGGCTTCGTGCTGGTGATGAACGCCTACACCAAGCCGCGCAGCGACATTCCGCGCGGCATTCCCGTGCCGGTGCTGATCCTCATTGCCGTGGTGGTGGGCATGAGCCTGATTTCCCGCATCACCCGGTTCGGCCGCTACGTGTTCGCCATGGGCGGCAACCCCCGGGCGGCGGAGCTTTCCGGCATCGACGTGAAGAAGACCACCCTGCTGATCTTCGTCATCATGGGCATCCTGTGCGGCATCGCCGCCGTGATCACCACGGCGCGCCTGAACGCCGGGGCCAATTCCATGGGCATGCTGGCGGAACTGTCGGTGATCGCCGCGGCGGTGATCGGCGGCACGTCCCTGGCCGGCGGCGTGGGCTCCATTGCCGGCGCCATCCTGGGCGCGGTGATCATGCAGAGCCTGGAAAACGGCATGGTGCTCATGGGCGTGTCCAGCGCCATGCGCCAGGTCATCATCGGCCTGGTGCTGATCATCGCCGTGTGGTTCGACAGCATGTACAAGAAGAACCGGCGCTAAGGGAGATGGACGCCATGACCGAAGCCCCCCTGGTGGAAATCCGCAACATCCACAAGCGGTTCGGCGGCGTGCACGCGGTGAAGGACGTGTCCATCGACCTGCACCCTGGCGAGGTGGTGGGCGTGCTGGGCCACAACGGGGCCGGCAAGTCGGTGCTGATGTCCATGCTGTCGGGCGCCCTGCCCGCCGATTCCGGCGAGATCCTGGTGCGCGGCGAGCGGGCCCGCATCGACAACCCCCGCGACGCCCGGCGCTACGGCATCGAGACCATCTACCAGACCCTGGCCCTGGCCGACAACCTGAACGCCCCGGCCAACCTGTTCCTGGGCCGCGAGCTGCGCACCCGCTGGGGCACCCTGGACGACGATTCCATGGAGGCCGAGGCGCGCAAGGTGTTCCACCGCCTGAACCCCAACTTCACCAACATCAACGACCCGGTCATCAACATGTCGGGCGGCCAGCGCCAGGTGGTGGCCATCGGCCGGGCGATCTATTTCAACGCCTGCATCCTGATCATGGACGAACCCACGGCGGCCCTGGGGCCTTCGGAAACGGCCATGGTGGCGGACCTGACCAAGCAGCTGCGGGCCGAGGGCATCGGCATCTTCCTGATCAGCCACGACATGCACGACGTGTTCGACCTGTGCGACCGGGTGATGGTGATGAAGAACGGCGAAAGCGTGGGCATCCACCCCATCGCCGAGGTGACCAAGGACGACGTGCTGAGCCTGATCATCCTGGGGCAGTTGCCCGAGGGGTGGACGCCGCGGAATGGGGGGTGACACCGCGCGCGATGGCCGGCAATGCTTCGAGACACGCTTTCAGCGCTCCTCAGCATGAGGGCGTAACTTACTGAAAAACCTTACCCTGAGGAGGCCCGCAGGGCCGTCTCGAAGGGCCTTCAGTCCACGAACTTGACCGGCGCTTCCCACACCGCCAGCACCACGCAGCCCACGTCGCTGTGCACGGTGTGGCTGGTGCCCGGCGGGTTGACCACCAGGGTGCCGGCCTCGTGGCGGCCGTTGGCGTCGGACTGGGCGCCGTCCAGGATCAGGATGTATTCGAAGGCCGCGTGACTGTGGCGGGGCACGCCGGTGCCCGGCGCATAGCGCAGCAGGGCCGAGCGCGGCCCGTCCGGGTGGTCGGGGCGGCGGATCCAGCTTATTTCCACGCCCTCGTGGAAGGGCTCCCAGTCCCGCCCGGCCCAGGTGGCGGGGTCGTCCAGCAGGTGGGGCAGGATCAGCGGCTTATTCATCGTCACCCGCCAGCGCGGCCACCACCGCCGCCAGCCCCGCCGTCCAGCCAACGATGGCGCCCTGGGCGCGGATCATCTCCAGGGTCGCTTGTTTGAACTCGGGGAAGTAGCTGCCCGTGCACTCCTCCACCAGCAGGCCGTCGAAGCCCCGGTCGTTGGCCTCGCGCATGGTGGTCTGCACGCACACCTCCGTCGTCACCCCGGCGAAGATCAGGTGGGTGATGCCGGCCGCCGTCAACCGGTCCATCAGGTCGGTGGCGTAGAAGGCCCCCTTCCCCGGCTTGTCGATCACCACCTCGCCGGCCAGGGGCGCCAGGGCCGGCACGATGTCGTTGCCCGGCTCGCCCCGGACAAGAATGCGGCCCATGGGCCCGGCGTCACCGATGCGCAGCGCGCACTTGCCCCGCTGGCGCTTGGCCGGCGGGCAGTCGGACAGGTCCGGCCGGTGGGATTCCCGGGTGTGCACCACCATCAGCCCGGCGGCCCGGGCGGCGGCCAGCAGCCGCGCCGTGGCCGGCACCGTGGGGGCCAGCAGCGAGACGTCGTTGCCCAGGGTCTCACCGAAGCCCCCGGGTTCCAGGAAGTCGCGCTGCATGTCGATGACCACCAGGGCCGTGGCGGCGGGATCGAACTCGAAGGCGAAGGGCTGGGCGGCGGCGATGGTGGCCATGGTCAATGCCCCGCCATGTGGCGTCCGATGACCGTCAGGTCGGCCTCGGCAATGGGCGTTTCATAGACCAGGCCGCCGTGGAACATGACGCCGATGCGGTCCGACAGTTCCAGGATTTCGTCCAGGTCCTCGCTGACCAGCAGCACGGCCACGCCCCGGTTGCGGGCCGCCATGATCTGGCCCCGGATGTCGGCCACGGCGGCGAAGTCCAGGCCGAACACCGGGTTGGCCACCACCAGCACGTCCACGTCGCCGGAAAGCTCCCGGGCCAGCACGGCCCGCTGCACGTTGCCGCCGGAGAGCGTAGCGATGGGCGCCTCGGGCGAGCTGCACTTCACGTTGTAGCGGCCGATCAGCTCCTTGGCCCGGCGCC
>JAGREA010000462.1 GCA_020446745.1 Rhodobacterales bacterium
ACGTTTACGTAAACGTCAACGCGAGCGGGGTTTTCCGTGTTCTACAAGGGGTTAGGGTAGGGGGTTGAATTCAATTCGGTTCTGAAACAATTGATACAAAAAACATTGTTGGTAGAAATTCTTTTGAAACAGCGGCGCCCTAATATCACCATCATAACGTGATCTCCCCCAGATCGCGTTGCCGGGTACCCACCCGGCACGGATCCCTCCCCAGGGATTCCTCCCTAATCTCCCTGTCAAACTCGCCGGGCCTTCATGGCCCGGCTTTCTTTTGGACCCCTGGGCCTTCATGGCCCGGCTTTCTTTTTAGCTTCCGGGGCCTTATTGGCCCGGCTTTCTTTTCTGGCCCGGAAAGCCTCAGTCGGCGGCCAGGATCTTGCCCGGGTTCATCAGCCCGGCCGGGTCGAAGGCCTTCTTGATGCGCCGCATCAGGTCCAGCTCCACGTCCGACCTGTAGCGCTCCAGCTCGTGCACCTTCAACTGCCCCACCCCGTGCTCGGCCGAGAACGAGCCGCCGAATTCGGCCACCAGGTCGTGGACCAGGCCGTTGATGCGCGTCCACTGGGCCAGGAAGGAGGCCGTGTCGGCGCCTTCCGGCTGGGTCAGGTTGAAGTGGATGTTGCCGTCGCCCATGTGGCCGAAGGGGCAGGGGCGCACGCCGGGCAGCTCGGCCCGCACCAGGGCCTCGGCCTTTGCCAGGAAATCGGGCACCCGGGCCACGGGCACGCTCACGTCGTGCTTGATGGAGCCGCCCTCGTGCTTCTGGGCCTCGGGCAGGCATTCGCGGATGCGCCACAGCTCCGCCGACTGGGTCTCGCTGGCGGCGATCACCGCGTCGCGCACCTCGCCGGCCTCGAAGGCGTCGCCCAGGATGGTTTCCAGGGCCGTGGCCAGGTCGTCGCCGGCCCGCGGGCTGGTCAGCTCCACCAGGGCATAGCAGGGGTGGGGGGCATCGAACGGGTCGCGCACCCCGTGCACGTGGCGGCAGGCCAGTTCCAGGCCGAACCGGGCCAGCATCTCGAAGGCCGTCAGCAGGTCGCCGGCCGCCCCGTGGGCCCGGGTGAACAGGTCCAGGGCCGCCGCCGGGCCGTCCACCGCCACCAGGGCCGTGGCCGTGGTCTTGGGGGCCGGGAACATCTTCAGCACCGCCGCCGTGATCACCCCCAGGGTGCCCTCGGCGCCGACGAACAGGCTTTTCAGGTCATAGCCCGTGTTGTCCTTGCGCAGGGTGCGCAGGCCGTCCCACACCCGGCCGTCGGGCAGCACCACCTCCAGCCCCAGCACCAGGTCGCGGGCGTTGCCATAGCGCAGCACCGCCGTGCCGCCGGCGTTGGTGGCCAGGTTGCCGCCGATGTGGCAGCTGCCCTCGGCGGCCAGGCTGAGGGGAAACAGGTGGCCGGCGTCCTCGGCCGCCTTCTGCACGTCGGCCAGGATCACCCCGGCCTCGACGGTCAGGGTATGGTTCACCGGGTCCACGTCGCGCACCTTGTTCAGGCGCGCGGTGGACAGGATCACCCCGCCGTGGGGCACGGCGCCGCCCACCAGGCCCGTGTTGCCGCCCTGGGGCACCACGGGCACCCCGGCGGCGGCGCAGGTGTAGACGACGGCCGCCACCTGGTCGGTGTCGGCCGGCCGGGCCAGGCCCAGGCAGGCACCGTGGTACAGGCCGCGCTCCTCCACCAGGTGGGATTCCAGCACGGCCGGGTCTTCGGACCAGCCCAGGGGGCCCAGCAGGTCCCGCAACTGGCCCATGAGGGTTTCGGAATCGATCATGGCCCTGTTCCTACCACAGTCCGCGGCCGGCTCCCATGGGCCTTCGCGTCATCCGATCGAGGAGTCGGCCCCGGCCGACTCGGCGGCCTCGGCGATGGCCTCCTCGGCGGCGGCCGTGGCGGCGCTGCGCACGGCTTGGCGCGAGGCCTTGCGGTCGTCCTCGTCGAAGTCGCCGTCCAGGTGCACGGTCACGCCCTTGGGGGCGATCACGATGCCGTTGGCGGCGAAGGCTTCCGACACCTTCTGGTAGGCCACGCGGCGGATCAGGAACTGCTCGCGCGGTTTGCACATGAACTTCAGCTGGATGATCATGGCCGTGTCTTCCATGCGCACCACGCCCTGGCTTTTCAGGGTTTCCAGGATGTTGGGCGCGATGGTCTCGTCGTTCAGCATCTCCTGGCCGATCTGCTTGACCAGCTTCTTCACCTTCTGCACGTCGGTGTCGAAGGGCACGCGGAAGGGCATCTTGTAGATCACCCAGTCGCGGTTGTAGTTGGTGATGTGCTTCAGCTCGCCGAACGGCACGGTGAAGATCTGCCCCCGGTGGTGGCGCAGGCGCAGGGATCGCAGCGACATGCTTTCCACCTCGCCCCGGATCTCGCCCATCTCGATGTACTCGCCCACCCGGAAGGCGTCGTCGATCAGGAAGAAGATGCCGGCCACGATGTCGCGCACCAGGGCCTGGGCGCCGAAGCCGATGGCCAGGCCGACCACCCCGGCGCCGGCCAGCAGCGGGCCGATGTCCACCCCGATGGACGACAGCACGATCATGGTCAGCATCACCACCAGCACCACCAGGATGGTCTTGCGCAACAGCGGCAGCAGGGTCTTGGCCCGGGCGCTGGGCTGCATCCCGGGGCCGTCGTCGGCGTCCTGGCCGGCCAGGTGGCGGTCGATGGCCGACTTGGCCAGTTCCCACACCACCACGGCCAGCAGCACGGCCACGGCGATCTCCAGCACCGCCCCGGCCACCATGCGCCCCATGCCCCCTTCCAGGGCCCGCACCAGGTCCGGCGCCCAGGCCCGGGCCAGCAGGTAGACGGCCACGGCGATCAGCGCGGCGCGCAGGCCGCCCAGCACCACCGAGCGGTAGCGGCGGCCTTCCGCGGCCTCGCGCCCGGCCATCAGCAGCTTGCGGGCCAGGGCCTCGGCCAGGGGCACCATCAGCACGATCAGCAGGCTCAGGGCCACGGTCCGGGCCTGGCCGATGCGGCCCATGAAGGCGTTTTCCGCCCACACCACCCACACGATGGCCAGGTAGGCGACGGCGAACAGGTGCCACGACTGGGCCAGCACCGCGGCCAGGCCGCCTTCCCGCCCATTCCCCGATCCGGCCAGGGCGGCCGCGCCCTCGTGCCGGCGGTGCCACACGGCCACGGCCAGCAGGGCCACCATGCTGGTGCCGAAGATGACCACCGCCGTCAGGTGCAGGGGCGCCGGCAGGCCCAGCAGCTTCAGCATGGCCAGGGTGCCGAAGCCCAGGGCGGCCAGGGTGCCGATGGTGACGAACCAGCGGTGGATGTAGCGCGCCGAGGCGTCCGACAGGGGCAGCAGCCGCGCCTCGGGCGCCGCCGGGGCGAACACGAACCGCCCCACCATGCGCACCAGCCGCGAGGCGACGATGACCAGCATGTAGGTGGCGACGAAGATCCGCATGGGATCGAACCGGTCGAAGAAGGCGAACGACAGGGCATAGGCCACCACGGCGAACACCAGCACCCCCAGCAGGTCGAACAGGATGCGCAGGGCCAGGAACCCCAGTTGCGCCCCCAGGCCCCGGGGGCGCACGGTGCGCAGGCGCGCCCGGGCCCCGGCGCCCAGGCGCAGGAACAGGAATTCCGCCGCCGCGCCCAGGGCCACCACCACGGCGAAGGCCCCCAGCCCGGCCCACAGGGCGGGCCAGCCTTCCAGGTCCGTCAGGTTGTCGAACACGGACTCGAAGGCCGTGTCCCGGTCCTCCCAGGCCTCGGCCAGGGCCTCGGCGCGGGCCGAAAGCTGGGCCTGGCGGTTCCGCGAGCCCTGGATGAAGGTCATGATCAGGTCGGTGTCGTCGTCGGCCGGGGCGGCCTGGGCCTGGGCCGCCACCTGGGCGCCGATTTCCCGCACCAGCAGGTGGCGGGCCTGGCCGTCGGTCAGGGTGGAGACGAACTCGCCCACGGTGTCGGGGGTCAGGTCCTTGGGCACGGCCACCTCGGCCGGGGCCGCCGCCTTGGCGCCGGCGCCCTGGGCGACGCCCAGCAGGCCCGGCGTCTCGGCCGCCGCCGGGGCCATGGTCAGGGCCAGCAGCGCCAGCAGGGCGAACAACCAGGCCAGAATCAGGGGGGATGCCGCCCACCGCCGCGCCGTCGCCTGCATTGCCGGTCCTCCCGTCCTTGAAGACCCGCCACTATGGGCAAAGGCCGGGGCGCCTGACAAGGGACGGGGCGCGAGGAGGGCTCAGTCCTGTTCCACGTCGGGTAGGGGCGTGCAGGGCACGGCCGGGCCGCGCTCGTCGTTCCAGTCGTCCCTCTGCTCGCCGTTCCAGGCCGGCGGCCGGTCGGCGCCGTCGGGCGGGGTGGCGGCGCGGCGCAGGCGGTCGTTGATGGCCCGGCCCAGGCCCTGGTCGGGGATGGGCATCACGGCGATGCAGCCGATGCCCGGCTGGTCCAGCAGGCGCAGCATGGCGAACAGGTTGGCCGCCGCCTCCTGCAAATCCCCCTTGCGGCTCAGGTTCAGGGCCCGGCGCGGCGCGTTGGGGCCGAAGGCCAGCAGGGCCTCGCCCTTCCTGCCGCCCTCGGCGTTCAGGCGGATGGGGATGGAGGGCGCGTAGTGGCGCTTCAGCATGCCCGGCGAGCGCGGCGCCGAGCCGTTGCCCGGCCGGCCCAGGGGCCCCACCAGGGCGGCCAGAACCTCTTCCGGCACGCCGCCGGGGCGCAGCAGCACCGGGGTGTCGCCGGTGACGTCCACCACCGTGGATTCCAGGCCCAGGCGGCAGCGGCCGCCGTCCAGCACCAGAACCCCGGCCTTGGGCAGGGAATGGGCCACGTGCATGGCCACCGTGGTGCTGATCTCGCCCGACTTGTTGGCGCTGGGCGCGGCCAGGGGCCGCTCGGCGGTGCGGATCAGGGCCTGGGCGATGGGGCTGTCGGGCACCCGCACGGCCAGGGTGTCCAGCCCGGCACTGACCAGCAGCGAGATCCCGCCCTCGGCCTTGCGGGGCAGCACCAGGGTCAGGGGGCCGGGCCAGAAGGTGTCGGCCAGCAGGCGCGCCTGGTCGTTGAACGCCACGTAGCGTTCGGCCTGGTCCCGGTCGGCGCAGTGGACGATCAGCGGGTTGAAGGTGGGCCGTTCCTTGGCCGCGAAGATGGCCGCCACGGCGTCGTCGTTGGTGGCGTCGGCGCCCAGGCCGTAGACCGTTTCCGTGGGAAACGCCACCAGGCCGCCGTCGCGCACCAGGCCGGCGGCCCGGGCGATGGCGCCCGGCGTGGCCTCGATGACCTCGGCCTGGGGGTCGATGACGCGGGTTTCGGCCATGGGACTCTAGGAGAAATCGCCCTTGGCGACGAAGTGGGGGTTGTCGTGGCCCGGCTTGCCGTAGGTGAGGGGCGTGCCGTCCACCCGGGTGACGGAGCCGCCGGCGAACTTCAGCACCGCGTGGCCGGCCGCCGTGTCCCATTCCATGGTGCGGCCCATGCGCGGGTAGATGTCGGCCCGGCCCGTGGCCACCAGGCAGAACTTGATGGAGCTGCCCGACGAGATCTCTTCCTTCACCTTGTAGTCCTTCAGGAAGTCGTCCACCTCGGACGTGCGGTGCGACCGGCTGACCACCGCCACCACGCCCTCGCGGCCCGGCTTGCGCACGCCGATGGGGCGCGGCTTGGCGCCGTCGGTTTCGGCGAAGGCGCCGTTGCGGCTGCCCCAGTAGGTGGCGTTGATGGCCGGGGCGTGGACCACGCCGAAGATGGGCTCGCCGTTCTCGATCAGGGCGATGTTCACGGTGAACTCGCCGCGCTTGCTGACGAACTGCTTGGTGCCGTCCAGGGGATCGACCAGGAAGAACGGGCCCTGGCCCACGTCGGGCATCCGGCCGGCGGCCACCTCTTCCTCGGCCATGATGGGGATCTGGTCGGTGACCTCCTCGCGGATGGCCTTCAGGATCACCGCCTCGGCCTTCTGGTCGGCCAGGGTGACCGGCGAATCGTCGGCCTTCGACACCACCTCGAAATCGGTCTTGTAGATCGCCATGATCTCCTCGCCGGCGCGCTTGGCGATGTCGATCATCTGCTCCACGAAGCCCAGGTTCACGTTCATGGCCATGGGGTTCTCCCGTGCTGATCCCGTAAAGAGAGACGGGGCCGCTCGCGACCCCGTGCCGTTGTTCACCGCGGCGGCTTGGATGTCAACCGTTTCGCATTGCTGGGCGAGGCCCGGCCAGGCGGCACCGACCCTTCGAGACGGCCCTCCGGGCCTCCTCAGCGTGAGGTCGTTGTATAAATGACGCCCTCATGCTGAGGAGCCGCGCCAGCGGCGTCTCGAAGCATTGTTTCCACCGGCGCGGCGGGCGGTCAGCGCTGCCACAGGGGCGCATCGGCCGGCAGGTCGGCCCCCGCCACGCTTTCGGTGATGAAGCGCCAGGCCTTGAAGCCCGGGGCCAGGGGCCGGTCGCCCAGGCCGGCCTTCTGTTTCAGGCGGCCGACGAACTGGGCCGGGTCCGGCAGGTCGGCCCACACGGCGGGCAGGAACAGGGCCCGGTGGGGGCCGTCCTGGAGGATCAGCCCGTCCACCCCCGGGCGCAGGGCGGCCAGCAGCTCGGCCTCGGTGGCGCAGGGCAGGGGGGCGGCCGGGCTGAGCACGGCGATGGACAGCGCCAGGCGGGGCTTCTCCTTCAGCGTCAGGCGCGGGAACCGGGGGTCGCGGAAGGCGGCGCCGAAGGCGTTGTCGGCCACGTCCGTCCCCAGGGGCCGGTGGGCCTGGGGCGAGCCGATGCAGCCGCGCAGGCGCCCGTCGATCTTCAGGGTGACGAAGGCGGCGCCCGGGGCGGCCAGGGCCGGGGGCAGGGTGGCCGGGTCCACCTTCGGGGGGCGGTCGTTGATCAGCCCCTGCTCGATGGCGGCGGCGGCCAGGCGCAGCAGGCGTTCGCCGTGCTCGGCCAGCAGGGTTCGGGTTTCGGCCTCGAAGTCGCGGTCCGCCTCGGAAACGGCGGCGGGCTCGGTGAAGGCCCAGGCGCCATAGCCCACCACCCGGGCCTTGTCGCCGGCCGTGTCGCCCGAGGTGCGCAGGTCCAGGGTCTCCACGGCCAGGCCGCGGCGCCGGGCCACTTCCAGCAGGCCGCCCACGGGGATGCGGCCGCAGGCCTGGTCGCGGCCGATGGCGCCGATGTCCAGGGCCTCGATGGCCGAGCACGTCCGGGCGTCGATTTCCCGGCAGGCGTCGTAGGGCAGGTAGTGGCTCAGGTCCGACGACACCACGATCAGGGTCTCGGGCCCGCCCCACAGGCGTTCCAGCACGTCGGCGATCTCGTCGGCCGGGGCCTGGCCCACCACCAGGGGCACCAGCGAGAATTCCCCCAGCACCGTTTGCAGGAACGGCAGGTGGACTTCCAGGCTGTGTTCCTGGGCGTGGGTTTCGTCGAACACCTGGACCTGGGGCAGGTCGGCGATGGCGGCCACGGCGGCGGCATCCACGGGCACGGTGCCCAGGGGCGTGGCGAAGCCCTCGGCGCCGCTCAGCGCCAGGCCGCGCACGGGCACCCGGTGGCAGGGGCCCAGCAGCACCACGCGGGTGATCACGCCCCGCGCCGGCGCCAGGCGGGCATAGGCCTCGGCCGCCGTGGGCCCGGAATAGACGTAGCCCGCGTGGGGGGCGATCAGGGCCTTGGGCACGGGGGCGCCCTGGGGGACGGACGCGGCCGACAGCAGCGCGTGCACCTGGCTGTCCAGGGCCCGGGGGTCGCCGGGATAGAACATGCCGGCCACGGCGGGTTGGCGGATCCAGCCCATGGGAGGCCTCCATCCGTGGTAAACTGAAGGGGAGAGTCTACCAGAGCCGCGCCCTTAGACCCATGCCCGATCCCGTCGCCATCACTGATCCCAGGGCCCGCTACTGGCACCCCCTGGATGACGGCCGCATCCAGTGCGACCTGTGCCCGCGCTTCTGCAAGCTGCACGACGGGCAGCGGGGGCTGTGCTTCGTGCGGGCGCGGCAAGGTGATGAACTGGTGCTCACCACCTACGGCCGGTCGTCGGGGTTCTGCATCGATCCCATCGAGAAGAAGCCCCTCAGCCACTTCCTGCCGGGCACGCCCGTGCTGTCCTTCGGCACCGCCGGGTGCAACCTGACCTGCAAGTTCTGCCAGAACTGGGACATCTCAAAGTCCCGCGAGTTCGACAAGCTGCAGGAACAGGCCTCGCCGGAGGCCATCGCCCGGGCCGCCGCGCAAACGGGCTGCCGCTCCGTCGCCTACACCTACAACGATCCGGTGATCTTCCTGGAATACGCCGTCGACGTGGCCAAGGCCTGCCACGACTTGGGCCTGAAGAACGTGGCTGTCACGGCGGGCTACATCTGCGACGAGCCGCGCCGCGAGTTCTTCCGCCACATGGACGCCGCCAACGTGGACCTGAAGGCCTTCACCGACGCCTTCTACCGCACCCTGTGCACGGCCGAGCTCCAGCCCGTGCTGGACACGCTCCTGTACCTGCGCCACGAGACCGACGTGTGGTTCGAGATCACCGACCTGCTGATCCCCGGCCACAACGACGGTGACGCCGAGGTGGCCGAGATGGCCGACTGGATCGTCGGCCACCTGGGCCCCGACGTGCCCGTGCACTTCTCGGCCTTCCATCCCGACTGGAAGATGACCGACGTGCCGGCCACCCCGCCGGCCACCCTGCGCCGGGCCCGGGCCATCGCCAAGGCGGCCGGAATCCGCCACGCCTATGTGGGCAACGTGCACGATCCCGAGGCCGACAGCACCTGGTGCCACCACTGCGGCGAACTGCTCATCGGCCGCGACTGGTACCAGCTTTCCGACTGGAACCTGACCGACGACGGCCGCTGCACCGCCTGCGGCACCCCCTGCGCCGGGGTGTTCGACGGCCCGCCCGGCACCTGGGGGGCCAAGCGGCGGCGCGTCGTCCTTTCCTGAACCCGGCCCAGGTGTTAAACCGGCATCGCTCCTCGCCGTTGCCGGAATCGCCATGCGCAAGAAGACCCTGATGTTCGCCGTCAAGGCCGCCCTCACGGCGGCGCTGATCGGCTGGCTGGTCTCGCGCATCGACGTGTCGGCCACCTGGCAACGGGTGGCCGGGGTGTCCGGCGGCATGCTGCTGGCGGCCACCGGCCTGCTGCTGGCCCAGGGGGTGTTGGGCGCCGTGCGCTGGATGGTGGTGCAGCGGGCCCTGGGGCCCACCCTGCCGTTCCGCCGGGTGCTGGCCATCTATTTCACCGGCCTGTTCTTCAACCAGGTGCTGCCGTCGTCGGTGGGCGGCGACCCGGTGCGCATGTACCTGACCCACCGGGGCGGCCTGCCCCTGGCCCGGGCCGTCAACGGGGTGATGCTGGAACGGGTCGCCACCGTGGCCGCCCTGGTGTTCATGGTGGCGCTGCTGCAGCCGCTGATCCTGGACCGCATCGGCGGCGGCCTGAAGGCCTGGGTGTTTCCGCTGCTCAGCCTGACGGCCGTGGGCGGCATCGGCGTGGTGTGCCTGCTGGACCGCCTGCCGGAACGCCTGGGCAAGTGGCGGGCCGTGCGGGCCCTGGCCTATCTGGCCACCGACACGCGGCGCGTGTTCCTGTCGCCGCCCCGGGCCCTGGCGGTGCTGGGCATCGCCGCCGTGGGCCACGCCAACCTGTCCATGGCCGTGTGGGTCATGGCCCAGGGCATGGACGTGGGGCTGACGGTTACGGACTGCCTGGTGCTGGTGCCGCCGGTCATCCTGGCCACCACCCTGCCCATCTCCATCGCCGGCTGGGGGGTGCGGGAAGGGGCCATGGTGGCGGCCCTGTCCACCGTGGGCGTGGCGCCCGAGGCCTCGGTGGCGCTTTCCGTGCTGCTGGGCCTGCTGGCCATCGTCACCAGCCTGCCGGGCGGCCTGGTGTGGGTACTGGGCGGCGGCGTGAAGCCGGCCGAGGTGGAAGCCGCCATGACCGGCGACGACCCCTGACTCTTCCGCCCGGCCCGCCTTTTAATTCCGTGTCGGGATCGTTACATTCCCAAGGGCCGGCCCAAGTTGCCGCCACAACCGGCCAAGCCATCCATCAACGGGGACTCCCATGAAAATCTCGTTCGCCAAGCCCGACCTTCCCGCCGCCGGCATCGTCGTCGTCGGCGTCCAGGACGACCGCAAGCTGACCCCCAGCGCCAAGGCCCTGGACAAGCGCCTGCACGGCGCCCTGTCCCGCGCCCTGTCGGCCAGCCGGTTCAAGGGCACCCGCGGCCACGGGCTGACGGTCATGGCCCCCGACGCGCACATCAACCGGGTCTACCTGGCCGGCCTGGGCGACCCGGCGAAGCTGGACGACCAGGCCCTGCAGGCCCTGGGCGGCGACATCTATGCCGGCCTGTCGGGCACCGGCCAGAAGGAAGTGACGGTGATGGTCGACGAGCTGGAGGGCTGCGACCTGGCCCCCGCCGCCATGGCCGCCGAGATCGCCTTCGGCGCCCGCCTGCGCTCGTACCGGTTCGACAAGTACCGCACCAAGCTGGACAAGCACGACAAGCCCAGCCTGAAGACCCTGAAGCTGGCCACCATTGGCGCCGCCAAGGCCCGGGCCGCCTTCGCCCCCCTGGACCGGGTGGCCGACGGCGTGTTCATGACCCGCGACCTGGTCAGCGAGCCGGCCAACGTGCTGAACCCGGTGACCCTGGCCGCCGAGGCCAAGACCCTGGCCAAGCTGGGCGTCAAGGTCGAGGTGCTGGACGTCAACGACATGCGCAAGCTGGGCATGGGCGCCCTGCTGGGCGTGGGCCAGGGCAGCGCCACCCCGTCGCGCCTGGTGGTCATGCAGTGGCACGGCGCCGGCAAGGCCCGCAAGGGCAAGGACGGCCCCGTGGCCTTCATCGGCAAGGGCGTCACCTTCGACACCGGCGGCATCTCCATCAAGCCCGCCGCCGGCATGGAAGACATGAAGTGGGACATGGGCGGCGCCGGCGTGGTGATCGGCCTGATGAAGGCCCTGGCCGGGCGCAAGGCCAAGGTGGACGCCGTGGGCGTGGTCGGCCTGGTGGAAAACATGCCGTCGGGCACCGCCCAGCGGCCGGGCGACATCGTCACCTCCATGTCCGGCCAGACCATCGAGGTGCTGAACACCGACGCCGAGGGCCGCCTGGTGCTGGCCGATGCCCTGTGGTACTGCCAGGACCGCTTCAAGCCCAAGGTGATGGTCGACCTGGCCACCCTGACCGGCGCCATCATCATCTGCCTGGGCGACCAGAAGGCGGGCCTGTTCTCCAACAACGACGACCTGGCCAAGTCCCTGTACGCGGCCGGCGAGGCCGTGGGCGAGAACCTGTGGCGCATGCCCCTGGGCGACGCCTACGACAAGATGATCAATTCCGACGCCGCCGACATGAAGAACATCTCGGGCGGCCGGGGCGCCGGCTCCACCACCGCGGCCCAGTTCCTGCAGCGCTTCGTCAACGACGTGCCCTGGGCCCACCTGGACATTGCCGGGGTCACCTGGTCGAAGAAGGACGGGGCCGTCACCCCCAAGGGCGGCACCGGGTTCGGCGTGCGCCTGCTGGACCGCCTGGTGGCCGAACACTACGAGGGCTGACCGGGCACCGGGTCTCGCCATGACGGACGTCGCCTTCTACCACCTGCAGCACTGGCCCCTGGAACGGGCCCTGCCGAAGCTGCTGGAAAAGACGCTGCAGGCGGAAAAGCGGGCCCTGGTGGTGGCGTCGTCGGAAGAACGGGTGGAAAGCCTGGTCACCCTGCTGTGGACCTATGACCAGGATGCCTTCCTGCCCCACGGCTCGGCCCGCGACGGCCGGCCCCAGGACCAGCCCATCTGGCTGGCCACGGCCGACGACAACGCCAACGGGGCGCAGTTCCTGTTCCTCACCGACGGCGCCGGCAGCGCCCGGGTGGGGGACTTCGAACGCTGCTTCGAACTGTTCGACGGCAACGACCCGGCGGCGGTGCAGGCGGCGCGGGACCGCTGGTCCGCCTGCAAGGCCGCCGGCCACGACCTGACCTACTGGCAGCAGACCGAGCGCGGCGGCTGGGAACGCAAGGCCTAGAAAACAAAGGAAAAAATGATGCCCGTGACCGAGGAAAGCCAGGTCTTCGCCAAGATCGTGCGCTACATCGCCGGCCAGGCCGACGACGTGAGCCGCGACGACGAGACCCCCGAGGGCCGCTATTTGGCCGAGGCCCTGTCCGAACTGGCCCAGGCCTTCGAGACCACCGGCGGGTTCGAGTTCAAGCCCGAACAGGCGCCGCACCTGGCCCACACGTTTTCCACGCTGGAGGCGGCCATGCGGGCGCTTTCGGCCCAGGCCCGGCAGCTGGAGCAGCACAACGCGGCGGCGAAGATGGAATGGGCGGCCGACCAGGCGTCGCGCATGTCCGCCGACTGCTACGAAAGCCACCGCCGCAAGGGCGGCGGCATCATCGCCTTCGCACCGGCGGAAGAGGGGGAGGCGGAGGGCTAGGCCAGGCCGCCCGTCCCACATCGGCCACGCCCTCCCGAGACATCAC
>JAGREA010000463.1 GCA_020446745.1 Rhodobacterales bacterium
CTGATCGTCATCGAGATGAACCCGCGGGTGTCCCGCTCCTCGGCCCTGGCGTCCAAGGCCACGGGATTCCCCATTGCGAAAATCGCCGCCAAGCTGGCCGTGGGGTATACGCTGGACGAGCTCGACAACGACATCACCGGCGGCGCCACGCCGGCCAGCTTCGAGCCGACCATCGACTACGTGGTCACCAAGATCCCGCGCTTCACCTTCGAGAAGTTCCCGGGCACCGAGCCCATGCTGACCACCTCCATGAAGTCCGTGGGCGAGGCCATGGCCATCGGCCGCTGCTTCGCCGAGTCCCTGCAGAAGGGCCTGCGGTCCATGGAGATCGGCCTGACCGGCCTGAACGAGGTCGAGATCCCCGGCGCCGAAAGCGGCGAGCGGGAGGCGGTGCTGGCCGCCCTGGCCGAGCCGCGGCCGGACCGCATCCTGGTCATCGCCCAGGCCTTCCGCCACGGCCTGAACCTGGACGAGGTGCGCGCCGCCAGCAAGTACGACCCCTGGTTCCTGGAGCAGATCCACGCCCTGGTCGACGAGGAGGAGAAGGTCCGCGCCCATGGGCTGCCCGCCGACGCGCCGGGCCACCTGCGGCTCAAGAAGATGGGCTTCTCCGACGCCCGCCTGGCCGAGCTGTCGGGCAAGTCCGAGGCCGACGTCGCCAACCGGCGCAGGATGCTGAACGTGCACCCGGTCTACAAGCGGGTCGACACCTGCGCCGCCGAGTTCCCGACCCCCACGGCCTACATGTATTCGGCTTACGTGGGCGACGGGGTCAACCCGCCCGAGAGCGAGGCCCTGCCGTCGGACCGGCCCAAGGTGGCGATCCTGGGTGGCGGCCCCAACCGCATCGGCCAGGGCATCGAGTTCGACTACTGCTGCGTCCACGCCGCCTACGCCCTCAAGGAATCGGGCATCGAGGCGATCATGGTCAACTGCAACCCCGAGACCGTGTCCACGGACTACGACACCTCGGACCGGCTGTACTTCGAGCCCCTGACCGCCGAGGACGTGATCGAGCTGATCCGCGTCGAGCAGTCGCGCGGCGACTTCCGCGGCGTGATCGTGCAGTTCGGCGGGCAGACGCCGCTGAAGCTGGCCCAGGCCCTGGAGCGCGCCGGCATCCCGGTGCTGGGCACCTCGCCCGACGCCATCGACCTGGCCGAGGACCGGGAGCGGTTCCAGGCCCTGCTGCACGCCCTGGAGCTGCGCCAGCCGGCCAACGGCCTGGCCCGCTCGGTGGACGAGGCGGTGGGCGTGGCCGGCACCATCGGCTACCCCCTGGTGATCCGCCCGTCCTATGTGCTGGGCGGCCGGGCCATGGAAATCGTCCACGACGAGGCGGCGCTGCTGCGCTACATGTCCACCGCCGTGCAGGTGTCGGGCTCCAGCCCGGTGCTGCTGGACAGCTACCTGCAGGACGCCATCGAAGTGGACGTGGACGCCATCTGTGACGGCACCGACGTGTTCGTGGCCGGCATCATGCAGCACATCGAGGAGGCCGGCATCCATTCGGGCGACAGCGCCTGCTCGCTGCCGCCCTATTCCCTGAGCGACGCCGTGGTGGCCGAGCTGCACCGCCAGTCCGAGGCCCTGGCCCGCGGCCTGAACGTGGTCGGCCTGATGAACGTGCAGTTCGCGGTGAAGGACGACGAGATCTACATCCTGGAGGTCAACCCCCGGGCCAGCCGCACGGTGCCCTTCGTGGCCAAGGCCACCGGCGTGCCCGTGGCCAAGATCGCGGCCCGGGTGATGGCCGGCGAGAAGCTGGCGTCGTTCGACCTGCACGATCCGGCGCGGCGCGCCAAGGCCGGCCACGTGGCGGTGAAGGAGGCCGTGTTCCCCTTCGCCCGCTTCCCCGGCGTGGACGTGATCCTGGGCCCCGAGATGAAGTCCACCGGCGAGGTGATGGGCATCGACACCGATTTCAGCCGCGCCTTCGCCAAGTCGCAGCTGGGCGCCGGCACGCGGCTGCCCCAGGACGGCACGGTGTTCATTTCGGTGAAGGACCGCGACAAGGTGAAGGCCATCGCCCTGGCCCGGCGGCTGGTGGCCCAGGGCTTCGACCTGCTGGCCACCGGCGGCACGGCCTCGGCCCTGGAAGGCGCCGGCCTGGCCGTGACGCGGGTCAACAAGGTGGCCGAGGGCCGGCCCCACTGCGTGGACGCCATCGTTTCCGGCCAGGTGCAACTGGTGGTTAACACCACCGAGGGCTCGCAGGCGGTGAAGGACAGTTTCTCCATCCGCCGCCAGGCGCTGATGAACAACGTGCCCCACTACACCACCATGTCCGGGGCCGAGGCGGCCATGGACGCCATCGAGGCCCTGGGCGGTGCCGCCCTTGAAGTTGCGCCGTTGCAGGAGTACTTTAGCGGCGCGTATTGAGCGCGCTTCCCACCGGTGGACGAGGGGTCCCAGGCGACCCCGGGGCCGTCGTAGGGAAGCTTTTTTCATTTCATGAAGTCGACAGTGACGGGAAACCGCCGATGGAAAAGGTACCGATGACGGCCGAGGGGCTGAAGCGGCTCGAGGTTGAGCTGATGCGCCTGAAAACCGAGGAGCGGCCCGCCATCATCAAGGCCATCGCCGAGGCGCGCGAGCACGGCGATCTGTCCGAGAACGCCGAATACCATGCCGCCCGCGAGCGCCAGAGCTTCACCGAGGGCCGGGTCATGGAGCTGGAGGACATCCTGAGCCGGGCCGACGTGATCGACCCCAAGACCCTGTCGGGCTCGGTGGTGCGATTCGGCGCCACGGTGATGCTGGCCGACGAGGACACGGACGAGGAAAGCCTGTTCCAGATCGTCGGCAGCCACGAGGCGGACGTGGAATCGGGCCGCCTGTCGGTCACCTCGCCCCTGGCCAAGGCCCTGATCGGCAAGAGCCTGGGCGATTCCGTCGAGGTCAACACCCCGCGCGGCACCAAGTCCTACGAAGTGGTGGACGTGCAGTACAAGTAGGGGGCTCCCGCCCCCTCCTGCCGACGTGCCCACCCACGGCAAACGAAAAACGCCGGACGGATTCCGTGGAACCGTCCGGCGCCGGAACCGGCCTTCAGGGGGCCAACCGCATCAGCCGGATGTGAACGCCGCCGCGATCAGTAGACGTCGTTCTTGGTGTTGAACACGTTGAACTTGCCGGTGGGCGTGACCAGGCGCTTGTCGCGGATCACCGCCTTCAGGGTCCGCGTCCTGTCGTCGATGACCACGATGGCCGACTCCTGCTCCTTGCCGTTCCACACCGAGAACCAGATCTCGGTGCCGTCGCGGTTGTATTCGCCCTGCACCACCCGGCGCACGCCCTCGCTCAGGCCCGACATCTCGCCCACGGGCACCACCTGGTATTCCTTGTCCAGGTGGTCGATGTCGAACACGGCCACCGACGAGGCGGACTCGGCATCGGGGTTCAGGGGCGTGTCCACCCACAGGTTCCGCGACTTGGGATGGGTCTTGACGAACAGCGACCCGCCGCCCTGTCCTTCCAGGGACTGCACCACCTTCCACGCCTGGTCGGGGTGCTTCTCGGGGTCGGTGCCGATCAGCGCCACGGTCTCGTCGCCCAGGTGGCTGGTGGCCCACACGGGGCCGAAGTCCGGGTGCACGAAGTTGGCGCCGCGCCCCGGGTGCGGGGTCTGGCCGATGCCGTCGCGCACCAGCGCCGCCAGCTTGCCGGTCTTGGTGTCGATGACGGCGATGGTGTTGCGCGCGTTGGCGGCCACCAGGAAGTAGCGCTTGGTGGAATCCAGGCCGCCGTCGTGCAGGAACCGCTCGGCGCCGATCTCGGTCACCTGAAGGTTCTCGATGTCCTGGTAGTTGACCAGCAGGATCTTGCCGGTCTCCTTCACGTTGACGATGAATTCCGGCCGGTAATGGGACGCCACGATGGCCGCCACCCGGGGCTCGGGGTGGTAGGCCTGCTCGTCCACGGTCATGCCGCGGGTGTTGGCAATCTTCAGCGGCTCCAGGGTGTCGCCGTCCATGATCACGAACTGGGGCGGCCAGTAGGTGCCGGCGATGGCGTACTTGTCCTCCCACCCCTTCATCTTCGAGGTCTCGACCGAACGGGCCTCCAGGCCCACCTTGATCTCGGCCACGGTCTGCGGCGGGTCCATCCACAGGTCGATCATGTCCACCTTGGCGTCGCGGCCGATGACCATCAGATAGCGGCCCGAGGCCGACAGGCGCGAGATGTGCACGGCGTACCCGGTCTTGATGACGGTGACGATCTTCTTGCTGGCGCCGTCGATCAGGGCGATCTCGCCGGTGTCGCGCAGGGTGACCGAGAACAGGTTGTCCAGGTCCAGGTCGTTCATCTTCTTCGTCGGCCTGTCGGCGGGCTTGACCCGCACCGTCCAGCTGTCGCGCATCTCCTTCATGCCCCATTCCGGCGGCACGGGGGGCTCGTTCAACAGGTAGCGGACCATGACGTCGATGTCGGCGTCGCTGAGCTGGCCCGAAGTGCCCCAGTTGGGCATGCCCGCCGGCGATCCGTAGGTGATGAAGTTCTTCAGGTGGTCATAGCCCAGCTCGCGCGTGACCTTCGTGGTCAGCGGCTTGCCCGTGGCGCCCTTGCGCAGCACCCCGTGGCAGCCGGCGCAGCGTTCGAAATAGATCTGCTTGGCCTTGTTGAACTCGTCCGCCGTCAGGGTCGGCACGCCCGGCTTGCTGCCCGGCTGCTCGATGGCCTGGTCCTTCAGCACGTCCAGGCTGGGCTGGTACTGGCCGCCGGGCGTGGTCTTGTGCTGCTCAAGCTTCTTGGCCGCCGGCGTGTCGGCCGCCCGGGCCGGCGACCCGGCCGCCAGGATCAGCGCGACGCCCACCAGGCCCACGGCCCGCCATCCGGCCCCGGGCCGGCCGGTTTCCACCCGTGCGCCACGGGCCGTGAAGCCGGTGGCGGTCTCCCTCCATAAAGAACGCATAGGTCTCTCCCCACGTTTTGTTTTAGAATTATAATAATAATCCTGCACTTGGATTCTGTTTGCTTTCTTCACTTGATGAAAATCATTGATATGGATGGTATTGGTCGCGAAGAATGACGTTGGTCAATTGCACTTTTCATATATTCAAAATCTATTTTCTAAAA
>JAGREA010000464.1 GCA_020446745.1 Rhodobacterales bacterium
AGGTACAGCGCCGCGCCGCCCACCACCACCAGGGCGCCGACGACGCCCGCTGTGTCCTTGCCCACCTGGGCCGCCAGCACGGTCAGCAGCCACACCCCGGTGGCCGCCAGGGCCAGGCCCAGCACGATCCGCAGCTTGTCCATCCATGGGCCCGGCCGGGGCAGGCGGGTGGCCAGGCCGGGCAGGGCGGCCACGCCCAGGTAGGGCAGGGCCAGGCCCAGGCCCAGGGCGGCGAACACGGCCAGGATCTCGGCCGGCCCGGCGGCGAAGGCGAAGCCCACGGCGGTGCCCAGGAAGGGGGCCGAGCAGGGCGTGGCCAGCAGGGTGGCGAACACGCCGCCCAGGAAGTGTCCGCCCAGGCCGTGACTCCCATTCCCCGTGCTTCCGACGGACGACAGCCAGCCGGGCAGGCGGACCTCGAAGAAGCCCCACAGGTTGCAGGCGAACAGGCCGACCACCAGCATCATGGCGGTCAGGAACCAGGGGTGCTGGAACTGGATGCCCCAGCCCACGGCCATGCCGCCGGCCTTGAGGGCGATCAGGGTTCCGGCCAGGGCCAGGAACGACACCAGGATGCCCGCCGCCGAGGCCAGGAAGCTGAGGCGCACCCGGCCCCGGTCGCCGCCGCCGTGGCCCATCACCCCCAGCACCTTGATGGACAGCACCGGCAGCACGCAGGGCATCAGGTTGAGGATCAGCCCGCCCAGCACGGCCAGGGCCAGGATGGCCAGCAAACCGCGTCCGTCCGCCATGGCGCCGCCGGGCGTTGCCGCCGGGGCCGCGCCGGTGGCCACGTTCAGGCGGGCCTCGGCCGAGCGGTCGCCGTCCACAAGGGTCAGGGTCAGGTCGCGGCCCGACAGGCGGGCCCCGTCGGGCAGGTCCCGCAGGCCGGCGACGGGCACGGCCAGGTGGGCCGTGCGTCCGCCGTCCACCAGGGTCACGGCCGGCTTGCCGGGGATCAGTTCGGGCGGCCCCTCCACGTACAGGTCGGGGGCCTGGAAGGGGGTGCGGGCCGTGGCGGTGACGGTCAGCACCTGGCTGTCGCCGTCGGTCGGGTCGCCGGGCACCACGGCCCGAACGAGGTCCAGCCCGTGGGCGGCGCCGTCGCCGGGCACCCTGGCCCGGTAGCGGTCGATCAGGTGGGCTTCCTCGGCCGGGGCGGCGGGGCCGGCGGGCAGGTCCAGGGCCAGGTTGGCGGTGTAGGGGATGCAGATCTCGGCGCAGGTCAGGTAGTCCACCCTGGCCCTGAGGCGCAGGGGTGCGTCGGGGTTTTCGGCCCGCACTGCCAGGGGGAACACGACGTCCTTCTTGTAGCCCAGGGTCTCCAGCCCGACGACCGAGAACCGCAGGGGCGCCGGCCAGCGCATGTCCACGTCGGCCAGGTTTTCCGATCCGCTCCAATCCACGCGCGGCGGATAGCCGGCATCGCCGGGGCTGCGCCAATAGACCTTCCAGCCCTCGTCCAGGTGGAATTCCAGGCCCAGGCGCAGGTCATGGCCGTCGCCCAGGGTGTCGGACGCGGCGATCAGGCGCACCCGGGTCTGGTCGGTGGCCGCCCAGTCGGAGGTGGCGGCGCCGGCCGGGGCGGCCACGGCGACCAGGGCCAGCAGCAGGGCGGCCAGAAGGGGCAGGGAACGGGGCATGGACATGGCGCGCACTATACGCCGTTTCGCCGCCGGGGGCGGGTTTTCTTGCCGCCCCTCACGGCCTGTTGAAAGGCCGTGGGACGAGCCTTGGCGGCGGCATCAAAGCGTTGCTTTTTCCGCCAGGGGGCCTATGTCAGTATTGAGAACCCGGAATGTGGACCAAGGACACCACCCCCCCATGTCCTCATCGACACCGTCCTTCCAGCCCGGCGCGGCCGACGACGGAACCTCCCTGTCCGGCCGGTTCCTGATCGCCATGCCCGGCATGCCGGACCCCCGGTTCGCCAAGACCGTGATCTACATGTGCGCCCACAGCGCCGAGGGCGCCATGGGCCTGGTCATCAACAAGCCCATGGACGGGCTGACCTTCCCCGAGCTGCTGGAACAGATGAACATCGCCGGCGACGGGCCCGGCACGGGCCTGGACGTGCTGGTGGGCGGGCCCGTGGAATCGGGGCGCGGCTTCGTGCTGCACACCGACGACTACCTGCACGACGCCAGCCTGATGGTGGAAGGCGGCGTGGCCCTGACCGCCACCGTGGACATCCTGCGCGCCATCGCCCACGGCACCGGGCCCGACAAGTGCCTGTTCGCCCTGGGCTACGCCGGCTGGGGGCCGGGGCAGCTGGATTCGGAAATCAAGGCCAACGGCTGGCTGCACGTGGATGCCGACCAGACCCTGCTGTTCGACCCCGACACGAAAGGCAAGTGGGAACGCGCCATGGCCAAGCTGGGCATCGATCCCCTGCTGCTGGTGGACGAGGCCGGCCACGCCTGAAGCCCCGTCACCCCCCCTCATGGGCTCCATCATCGGTATCGACGTCACCGGCAGCCCCGGGCCGCGCAAGCCCCTGTGCGCCGCCGTGGCCCGCCTGGACGGCCGCCGCCTGCGCCTGGAGCGCCTGGAAGCCTGGACCGACTTCGGCCCCTTCGAGG
>JAGREA010000465.1 GCA_020446745.1 Rhodobacterales bacterium
ACACCGGTTCGATTCCGGTCCGCGCCTCCACCCACCGAACGGAAGACATCGGATCCCTGATCCGGCGTAGCTCAGTTGGTAGAGCAGGCGGCTGTTAACCGCCTTGTCGCAGGTTCGAGTCCTGCCGCCGGAGCCAATTCATGGAAAGGCCGTCGGAGACATCTCCGGCGGCCTGTTCCTTTTTTGGGGGTGGTTTGGGGACACTTCTGGAAACGCATATGTCAAATCATGACTCTCAGCGCACCTCCGCGCGTCCTCGGCGTCCTCGGCGGTTGTCTTTCTTTTTGAAGCCCCGCCCGTCGTCCATTCGCCCCCCTACCCCCGCACCGCCGCGTTGCGGGCGAAGTCCGGGCGCTGGGGCTTGACGATGCAGAAGCGATGGCCCGTGGGGGCCTCCATCACCACCCAGCCCTTGATGGCCGCCAGGCGCCGGGCGCCCAGGCCTTCCAGGCGCGCCACCTCGGCCGGGATGTCGTCGGTCTCGATGTCCAGGTGCACCCGGCTGTCGTGGTCCACCGCCTGCAGCAGCACCTTCACCTCGCCGTCCGGCACCGCCACCTCGGCATACTTGCCTTCGGCGTCGATGGTCACCGGCCCGCCCAGGGTGGCGCCCCAGAAGGCGGCGGCGTCGGTCAGGTCGGTGGTGCGGCAGTCGATGACGAGGCAGCCCAGTCGGCTTTTGTGCATGGCGGTTCTCCCGGTCCGGCGGTGGAGGGACCGGAATTAGAACATAAACGGAACACACCAGTCAAAGGAAAGGCCGGTCCTGAAGACCGGCCCCATCCGTGTGCCCGCCGGCTCCCCAGGAGCGGAGCGGCGAACGCTGGATCACAGCAGCGGGAACACCGCCAGGGCGGACATGGTGAGGAACACCAGGACGCCGAACTCCCACGGCGGGGTCTCCGCCTGGCGAACCCTGGGGCGAGCCCTGGGGCGGCCCCCGTCCGAACCGGTGGACCGGGATGCCATCAGTAGGTCACCACCCGGTCCAGGTCCTTGGCCTGGGCCACCCAGTCGGCCACCTGGCTGGCGCCGGGCACCGAGCGCACCAGCTTCTTTTCCTCGTTCACCTCGATCATCTTGGCGTGCAGGTTGGCGGCGTTGCGCTGGGCCAGTTCGGGCACCGTGTCCACGCCGGCGGCTTCCAGCAGGTCGGAATACTCCTCGCCGACGCCCTTGATGCGGAACAGGTCGGCCATGTTGATCCAGCGCAGGATCAGCTTGCCGCTGATGCCCGTGGCCGCTTCCAGGTCCTTGCGGCCCTTGGGGGTGGCGCCCTGCTCCAGCAGGTTTTCGATGGAGGTCACGCCGGCGTCGGTCAGCTTCGCCGCATAGGTGGCGCCGATGCCTTCGATGTCCACAAGCTTGGTCATGGTCCTAATCTCCGTGGTGTCTTGTCTGTGTGGGGCTGGCCGCATCCGCCGCTTGCCGGCGGTGGGCGGTGCGGCCGCCCGGTGAAAGCCCCTCTCGGGGTGCGTTGTGTGGACGCATCCTTGTCCCTTCTCGCCCCGCCCGCTGTGATGATGCGCACGCCGGATCGGAAAAATCGAAAATTTACTTAAAATTTTATCGATCGGCCCCGAAGGCCCCACCGGACCGCGCAGGGAATGTCGCCCCGGGCACACCGCTGTCCCCCATCCGACCATCGGAATTCCCTTGCCTGGGTTTCAGCCTCGTGAAATTATCACCCGTAAATTTCATGGCATGGTGGGGGGCGGAGTCCACGTGGCCAAGGCGAAACGGACAGCCAAGGCGGCAACGGAACGGCCGCGCCGCGACCTGCCGGCCGAGCCGGTGCCCCCCGTGGGCGGGGCCGAGCCCGTGGGCCGGCGCCTGCGCGCCCTGCGCAAGGCCAAGGGCCTGACCCTGGCCCGCACGGCGCCCCGCGTGGGCTGTTCCATCGGCCACCTGAGCCAGATCGAGCGCGGCCTTTCCGACCCCGCCCTGGCCCTGCTGACCCGCCTGGCCCGGGTGCTGGGGGTGCCCCTGTCGTGGTTCTTCAGCGACGTGGCCGACGCCCCGCCCGACGAGCGCGACCACGTGGTGCGGCGCGGCGCCCGGCGGCGGCTGGAACTGCG
>JAGREA010000466.1 GCA_020446745.1 Rhodobacterales bacterium
GCCGCGTCCCTGGGCGCCGAGGCCACCGTCGATCTGGGCGCCGGCGACCCGGCCGCCGCCGTGGCGGCCTGGGCGGGCCGGGGCTGCGACGCCGTGCTGGTGGCCGCCGCCACGGACTCGTCGGAACCCTTCCACACCGCCGCCGCCATCGCCCGCGACCGGGCCCGGGTGGTCATGGTGGGCATGACGGGCACCGAATTCCCCTACGCCGACTTCATGAAGAAGGAACTGTCGGTCACCGTGTCGCGCTCCTACGGGCCCGGCCGGTACGACCCGGACTTCGAGGGCCGGGGCCTGAAATACCCGGAAGGCTGGGTGCGCTGGACGGAAACGGAAAACCTGGCCGAATGCCTGCGCCTGATGGCCCCCCGGGCCCGGCGGGCGCGCCTGGACGTGGGGGCCCTGATCACCCACCGCTTCGCCCTGGACGCGGCCGAGGACGCCTACGCCATGATCACCGGCGGCGGCGAAAAGCACCTGGGCGTGGTGCTGACCTATCCCGACGGCGATGCCGCCGCCCCGCCCTTGGCCTTCCCGCCCCCGTCGGCCGGCGGCGGCGCGGCCCTGGGCCTGATCGGCGCCGGAGCCTTCGCCCGTTCGGTGCTGCTGCCGGAACTGAAACGCCTGCCCGGCGTCACCCTGCGCACCGTGGTGGCCCGGCGCGGCGCCAACGCCCAGCAGACGGCCGACGCCTTCGGCTTCGCCCGGGCGTCCAGCGACGACGCGGCGGTGCTGGACGATCCGGCCATCGCCGGCGTCATCGTCGCCACCCGCCACGACAGCCACGCCGACCTGGTGGCCCGGGCCCTGAAGGCCGGCAAGTCGGTGCTGGTGGAAAAGCCCCTGGGCCTGGACGGTGACCAGTTGGACGCCGTCGCGGCGGCCCGGGCGGATTCCAAGGGCTTCTTCCAGGTGGGCTTCAACCGCCGCTTCGCCCCCATGGTGGTGGCGGCGCGGGACGCCCTGGCCCAGGCCGGCGGGCCGCGCTTCGTGCTGCTGCGCATCAACGCCGGGGCCATCGACGCGGCCAGCTGGATCCAGGACGCCGGCGAGGGCGGCGGGCGCATCCTGGGCGAGGTCTGCCACTTCGTGGATCTGGCCCGGTTCCTGGCCGGCAGCCCCATCACCGCCGTGACCGCCGAGGCCACGGCCGCCGAGGGCCCCTGCGACGACGTGACGGTGACCCTGCGCCACGGCGACGGCGGCCTGTCCACCATCGCCTACACGGCCCTGGGCGAGACCGTGGCCGGCAAGGAGTGGATCGAGGCCCACGCCGGCGGGGTGACCGTGTCCATCGACAACTACGTGAAGCTGACCACGGCCCGCGACGGCAAGGTGACCGCCAGCACGGCCGGGGCCCGCGACAAGGGCTTCGCCGCCGAGCTGGCCGCCTTCGCCCGCGCCCTGGTGGCCGGCGGCCCGGCCCCGGTGGACGAGGCCGAGCTTCTGGAAACCAGCCGCGCCACCGTGGCGGTGCTGGACTCGCTCCGCGCCGGCCGGCGCATCGACCTTTGACATCCCCTGACCCGAGTACCCGACCCCGCGCCATGAACACCCCGGACCCCTTCTACGATTCCGAACTGGACGACCACGCCGAAACCTTCGCCGCCGCCCGCCGGGCCCTGCGCGAACCCTTCGCGCGCCTGCTGGCCGCCGCCCTGGAAACCATCCACGCCGGCCGCAAGATCATGTTCTTCGGCAACGGGGGCAGCGCGTCGGACGCCCAGCACCTGGCCACGGAACTGGCCGTGCGCTACCGCCTGGACCGGGCGCCCATCGCCGGCCTGGCCCTGACCACCGACGCCTCGTCGCTGACCGCCACCGGCAACGACATGGGCTTCGACGAGATCTTCGCCCGCCAGATTTCGGCCCTGGGCCACGCCGGGGACCTGGCCATCGGCATTTCCACCTCGGGCAACAGCGAAAACGTGATCCGCGCCCTGCGGACGGCCCGATCCATGGGCATCGGCGCCGCCGGCCTGTCGGGCCGCGACGGCGGGCGCATGGTCGGCGTGGCCGACCCCCTGCTGATCGTGCCCAGCGACAACACGGCGCGCATCCAGGAAATGCACATCACCTACGGCCACCTGCTGTGCGCCAGCCTGGAACGGGAACTGGGGCTGCTATGACCACCGCCAACGCCGCCCTCATCGCCCTGGTGGAACGCCTGGGCCGGGCCCGGGTCCTGGTGGTGGGCGACGCCATGCTGGACCACTTCGTCACCGGCGCCGTGGACCGCATCTCGCCCGAGGCCCCCATCCCCGTGCTGCGGGTGGAACGCGAAACGGAACTGCTGGGCGGGGCCTGCAACGTGGCCCGCAACATCGCCGCCCTGGGCGCCCAGGTGCGGGTGGTGGCGGTGACCGGCGACGACGCCGCCGGCCGGCGCCTGAAGGACGCCCTGGTGGACGGCGACGGCCAGGTGGAGGCGGCGCTGGTCCCCGTTGCCGACCGGCCGACGCCCATCAAGACCCGCTACATGGCCGGCGGGCAGCAGCTTCTGCGCACCGACCGCGAACGCATCGCCCCCATCGACGGCGCCGCCGAGGACCGCATCATCGAGGCCGCCAAGGACGGCCTGCGCCACGCCGGGGTGGTGATCCTGTCGGACTACGGCAAGGGGGTGCTGACCGACCGGGTGCTGGCCGCCGTCATCGCCGCCGCCAACGCGGCCGGCCGGCCGGTGATCGTCGACCCCAAGGGCAGCGACTACGGCCGCTACCGGGGCGCCACCCTGGCCACCCCCAACCTGAAGGAACTGGCCGAGGCCGCCGGGCGCGACACGGCGGGGTCCGACGCCGTGGTCGCCGCCTGCCGCCAGGTGACGGACGCCTGCGGCCTGGGGGGCATCCTGGCCACCCGCAGCGCCGAGGGCATGTCCCTGGTCATGGCCGGGGCCGAGCCCGTGCACCTGCCGGCCGAGGCCCGCGAGGTGTTCGACGTGTCCGGCGCCGGCGACACGGTGGTCGCCACCCTGGCCACGGGCCTGGCCGCCGGGGCGGACCTGGCCACGGCCGCCGCCCTGGCCAACGTGGCGGCGGGCATCGTGGTGGCCAAGGTGGGCACGGCGGCGGCCTATGCCGACGACATCGTCACCGCGCTGCGCCACCGCGACCTGGACGACGCCGGGGCCCGCCTGCTGCCCCTGCACCAGGCCCAGGACCGGGTGGAACAGTGGCGCCGCCGGGGCCTTTCCGTGGGCTTCACCAACGGCTGCTTCGACCTGCTGCACCCCGGCCACGTGCACCTGCTGGCCCAGGCCCGGGCCGCCTGCGACCGCCTGGTGGTGGGCCTGAACAGCGACAGCTCCGTGCGCCGCCTGAAGGGCGACAGCCGGCCCGTGCAGTCGGAAGCCTCGCGCGCCGCCGTGCTGGCGTCGCTGGAATCCGTCGACATGGTGGTGATCTTCGCCGAGGACACGCCGCTGGAAACCCTGAAGGCCCTGCGCCCCGACCTGCTGGTGAAGGGCGCCGACTACACCGTCGACACCGTGGTGGGGGCGCAAGAGGTGCAGTCCTGGGGCGGCCGTGTGCTGCTGGCCGAGCTGGCCGACGGCCATTCCACCACCGCCACCATTTCCCGCATGAACGCGAAGGACTGAGGCGTGGACGGCGCCGCCGCCCATCTGGCCTACGGCGCCGCCTGGGCCTCGTTCGGCCTGGGCCATTCGTGGCTGGCCGGGCGCGGGCCCAAGGCGCGCCTGGCCCGCCTGCTGGGGCCCTTCTACCGCCTGGCCTACAACGGGTTCGCCGTGGCCCATATCGGCGCGGTGTATCTGGCCGGGCTGTGGCTGTTCGCCGGCCACGGCACCTGGGCCCTGCCGCCGGCCCTGGCCACGGCGGGCCTGGCCGTGCACCTGCTGGGCTGGGTCCTGATGCTGTGGGGCCTCAGGGGCTATGACCTGGGCCTGCTGGCCGGCACCGGCCAGGTGCGCCAGGCCCGGGCCGGCCTTCCGCCGGTGGAGGACGAACCCCTGCGCCTGGACGGCCCCCACCGCTATGTGCGCCACCCGCTCTATGCCGGCGGGGTGCTGATCCTGGTGGGCCGGGTGCACGACGACCTGTCCGCCGCCACGGCCGTTTTCGGCTGCCTGTACCTGTGGATCGGCACCCTGTTCGAGGAACGGCGCCTGTTGCGGCTCTATGGCGACGCCTATGCCCGCTACCGGGCCCGGGTGCCGGCCGTGCTGCCCTGGCGCGGCCGGGTGGACCTGGGTGACCTGTCCGATCGGGGGGCGGCGAATGTTTGATCCCCGCTCCATGGGCATGGCGATCCTGCTGACGGCCCTGACCGCCTTCGGGCCGCTGTCCACCGACATGTACCTGCCGTCCCTGCCGGCCATGACGCGGGATTTCGGCGCCGCCGTGGGGGACGTGCAGCTCACCCTCAGCCTGTTCCTGGTGGGCTTCGCCGCCGGGCAGATCGTCTATGGCCCCCTGTCGGACCGGTTCGGCCGCCGCCCGGCGCTGATCCTGGGGGTGGGGCTCTATTTCGCCGCCTCGATCATCTGCGTGCTGTCCGGCGCCGTCGAGGTGCTGATCGGCGCCCGCTTCCTGCAGGGCCTGGGGGCCGCCGCCGGGCCGGTGCTGGCCCGGGCCGTGGTGCGCGACATCCATTCCACGGAAAAGGCGGCGCGCATGCTGTCCTACATGGGCTCGGCCATGGCCCTGGCGCCCCTGGTGGCGCCGCTGCTGGGCGGCTACCTGGCCGTCTGGTGGGGCTGGCAGGCCATCTTCGTGGCCCTGGCCCTGTTCGGCGGCACCCTGCTGGCGGCCCTGGTGCTGCGCCTGCCGGAAACCAACGCCCACAAGGACCCCCAGGCCACCCGCCCGCGCCACCTGCTGGGCAACTACATCGCCCTGCTGGGCCACCGGGTGTACCTGGGCTACGTGCTGTGCATCACCTGCTGCTATGCCGGGCTGTTCTCGTTCATCTCGGGCTCGTCGTTCGTGTTCATCGACTTCCTGGGCGTGCCGGCCCAGTGGTTCGGCTTCTGCTTCGGCGCCGTGGTGGTGGGCTACATCCTGGGCGCCTTCGGGGCCGGCCGGTGGGTGCCCCGGGTGGGCATCCGGCGCATGATCCTGCTGGGCGTGGTGCTGAACCTGGGGGCCGGGGCCGCGCAGCTTTCCCTGGCCCTGGCCGGGGTGGCCACGGTGGCCGCCGTGCTGGCGCCCATGGTGGTCTACATGGTGGGCGTGGGGCTGGTCATCCCCAACGCCATGGCCGGGGCCATCGGGCCCTTCCCCCACATGGCCGGCACGGCCTCGGCCCTGCTGGGCTTTTTGCAGATGACCCTGGCGTCCCTGGTGGGCCTGGCCGTGGGCCAGTGGGACGACGGCACCCAGATGCCCATGGTCACGGCCACCGCCGCCATGGGGCTGGGCACCTTCGGGTTCTACGTGCTGATGGTCCTCAGGCGCGGGACAGCAGCAGCCACACCGCCCCCGCCGCCGCCAGGCCGTTGATCAGGCAGGCCACGGCGTACAGGTAGAGCGCCCGGCGGATGTCCCCCACCCGGGCCTGGGCCGTGCCGTCGCCGATCCACGGATCCTTCACCACCTGCTTGGCATAGCGCCGCGGCCCGGCCAGGGCCAGGTTCAGGGCCCCGGCCATGGCGCCCTCGGGCCAGCCGGCATTCATCGAGCGGTGGCGCCGGGCGTCGCGCAGCATCACCTTCAGGGCGCGCAGCGGGTTGGCCGTGGGCACGAACACCGCCGCCAGGGCCAGGAACAGGCCGGCCAGGCGGGCCGGGATCAGATTCATCACGTCGTCCAGGCGCGCCGCCGTCATGCCGAAGGCCCGGTGGCGCGGCGTGCGGTGGCCGATCATGGAATCCATGGTGTTCACGGCCTTGTAGACCAGGATCCCCGGAAAGCCGAACAGCAGGTACCAGAACACCGGCGCCACCACCCCGTCGCCGAAGTTCTCGGCGCAGGATTCGATGGCCGCCCGGGCCACCCCGTGGCGGTCCAGCTGGTGGGGGTCGCGGCCGACGATGTGGGCCACGGCCCGGCGCCCGGCGTCCAGGCTTTCCTTCAGGCCCAGGCCCACGGCGCGCACGTGGGTGTAGAGCCCGCGCTGGGCCAGCAGGGTGATCAGGAACGCCAGCTCCACCACCCAGCCGAAGGGGTGGGCCAGGCTCAGCCAGGCCACGCCCCAGCCCACGGCGCCGGTCAGCCCGACCACGAACAGGGTGGCGATGAAGCCGCGCACGAAGCGGTCCGCCTGGCTGCGGCTGTCGCGGTTCAGCTTGCGGTCCAGCCAGCCCACCAGGCCGCCGATCAGGGCCACCGGGTGGCGGATGCGGCGGAACAGGCCCGTCATGCCGCCCAGGTAGGCCTCGGCCAGCAGGGCCAGAAGGATCAGGATCTGGGGCGCGAAGCCGTGGATGTCGCCGTTCAGGCCGTAGGTGAACATGGCGGCGAGAGTGCCGCCCCCCGGGCGCCCCGTCAATCGTCGCCATACCCCTGCGCCGCGTGCGCCTTTTCAATGACAGCCCAAGGGTCCTTGTCTATAGTGCGCCCGCCGTGTCAGGGGGCCGGAGGCCATGACCAGCCCCCGCCGCGGCCCGGTCCGGCGCGGGGGGTCCGGCCGGCCGGCGCGCCACCCATGCTCGGAGGCACCGACCAGGCATATGACCAAGCGCACCGCCGTGATGATCTGCGGCCACGGCAGCCGCGACGACGACGCCGTTCACCAGTTCAACAACCTGGCCCAACGGCTGCGCGAGCACCTGACGGACTACGACGTGGACAGCGGTTTCCTGGAATTCGCCACCCCCGTGATCCGCACCGGGCTGGAATCCCTGAAGGCCCGCGGCGCCGAACGCATCGTCTGCGTGCCCGGCATGCTGTTCGCCGCCGGCCACGTGAAGAACGACCTGCCCAGCGAGGTCAACAACTTCGGCGCCGAGAACCCGAACATCGAGATGCTGTTCGCCGCCGACCTGGGCATCGACGTGCGCCTGCTGGACGCCGCCGCCGCCCGCGTCGCCGAGGCCGAGGCCGAAGCCAACAAGGTGGAAGAGGTTTCCCGCGCCGACACCCTGCTGATGGTGGTGGGCCGGGGCACCAACGACCCCGACGCCAATTCCAACATTTCCAAGGTGGCGCGCATGCTGTGGGAAGGCATGGGCTTCGGCTGGGCCGAAGTCAGCTATTCCGGCGTCGCCTACCCGCTGGTGGACGCGGGGCTGGCACGCGCCGTGCGCCTGGGCTACCGCCGCATCATCGTGTTTCCCTATTTCCTGTTCACCGGCATCCTGGTGCGCCGCATCTATGACTGGGCCGACGCCGCCCAGGCCGCCCACCCGGAGGTGGCCATCGTCAAGGCCGGCTACCTGAACGACCACGACCACGTGCTGGCCTGCTTCGCCGACCGGGTGCGGGAAGCCCTGGACGGCGACAACGCCATGAACTGCGCCCTGTGCAAGTACCGGGAACAGATCATCGGCTACGAGGCCGACCACGGCGCCGTCCAGGTGGGCCACCACCACCACGTCCAGGGCGTGGGCACCGACGGTGCCGGCGCCCAGGACCACGGTCTCCATGGCCATGACCATCATCATGGACACCACCACCATGGGCACCACCACCATCATCATCACGATCACCACCACCACCAACCCGGCAAGACCGCCACGGGGGATTGACCGATGACCGGAGAAGACCGCACGTTCTTTGTCGAGCTCGACTTCACGCTCAGGAACGGGCACATGACGTGGAAGACCCACGTCACCGCCGAGGATGAGAACCAGGCCGCCGAAATCGCCGCCGACTGGTTCTGGGCCCAGCTGGACTACACCGGCGACAAGC
This sequence comes from Rhodobacterales bacterium, assembly GCA_020446745.1. Lineage (GTDB taxonomy): Bacteria > Pseudomonadota > Alphaproteobacteria > Rhodospirillales > JACKKN01 > JAGREA01. The sequence goes on from JAGREA010000466.1 coordinate 7,815, forward strand.
CCCTGCCCACGGTGAAGCAGTGCTACGAGGACGAAAGTTCCGCCACCCACTTCACCATCGACCACGCGGATGACTAGGTCGCTCGTTCGCCGTCGCGGCGCCACGCCGTGACGGCCTTCGACCACATCCGCGACCCGGCCGAGATCTACCGCCGATCCTTCGCCGCCATCCGCGCCGAAACGGACCTGGCGGGCCTGGCGCCCGACCGGGCGGCCCTGGCCGTGCGCCTGGTCCACGCCTGCGGCATGCCCGACATCGTGGCCAACCTGGCCTGGGGCGGCGAACCGGTGGCCGCCGGCCGCCGGGCCCTGGCCGACGGCGCCCCGGTGCTGGTGGACGCCGCCATGGTGGCCCACGGGGTGATCCGCCCCCGCCTGCCCCGCGACAACGCCGTGATCTGCACCCTGAACGATCCCGGCGTGGCCGACGACGCCCGGGCCGGGGCCACCACCCGCTCGGCCGCCGCCGTGGACCGCTGGACGGACCGCCTGGACGGCGCCGTGGTGGCCATCGGCAACGCGCCCACGGCCCTGTTCCGGCTGCTGGAGCTGCTGGCCGAAGGGGCGCCCCGGCCGGCCGTGGTGCTGGGCTTTCCCGTGGGCTTCATCGGCGCCGCCGAATCCAAGCAGGCGCTGGTCGACCACGCCGGCACCCTGCCCTTCGTGACCCTGCGCGGGCGCCGGGGCGGCAGCGCCCTGGCCGCCGCCGCCGTCAACGCCCTGGCGGCCCTGGAGGACACCACGGAATGAGTCAAGCACCGTGGATTACCGTGGTCGGCATCGGCGACAACGGGCTGGATGGCATCTCGCCGGCCGCCCGGGCGCTGATCGACGGGGCCGAGCTGCTGGTGGGCGGCGAGCGCCACCAGGCCATGGTCACCGGCCACGGGGCCGAACGCCTGACTTGGTCCGGGGGCACCGACGCGGCCATGGATGCCATGGCGGCCTGGCGCGGCCGCCGGGTGGTGGTGCTGGCCACGGGGGATCCTCTCTACTACGGCGCCGGGTCCATCCTGGCGCGCCGCTTCCGGGCCGAGGAGATGCTGGTGCTGCCCCATCCGGGGGCCTTCTCCCTGGCCGCCGCGCGCATGCTGTGGTCCCTGCCCGACACCACGCCCGTCACCGTCCACGGCCGGCCCCTGGGCATCCTGAACCTGCACGTCGCGCCGGGGGTGCGGCTGCTGATCCTCAGCCGCGACGGTGGCTCGCCGGCGGAAATCGCCGCCCTGCTGACCGAACGGGGCTTCGGCCCGTCGACCCTCAGCGTGTTCGAGCACCTGGGCGGCCCCCGCGAGCACCGGGTGGACGGCGTGGCCGAAACCTGGGGCGACACCCGCACGGCGGACCTGAACACCGTGGCCGTGGAATGCCGCCCCGGCCCGGCGCCGCGCCTGATTCCCCGCACCCCCGGCCTGCCCGACGACCTGTTCGAGCACGACGGCCAGATCACCAAGCGCGAGGTGCGGGCCGTGACCATTTCCGCCCTGGAACCCCAGGCCGGCGCCGTGCTGTGGGACGTGGGGGCCGGCAACGGATCGGTGGGCATCGAATGGCTGCGCGCCGCGCCGCCGGTGAAGGTGGCGGTGCTGGACCACGCCGAGGCCGCCTGCGTGGCCTTCGAGCGCGACCCCGACCGCTGCGCCCGCATCGCCCGCAACGCCGACGCCCTGGGGGTGCCGCAGCTGCGCGTCGTTCCCGGCGCCGCGCCCGAGGCCCTGGCCGGCGCCGAACCCCGGCCCGACGTGGTGTTCGTGGGCGGCGGCATCACCCACGCGGGGGTGCTGGAAGCCTGCTGGGATGCCCTGCGCCCCGGCGGCCTGCTGGTGGCCAACGGGGTGACGCTGCAGGCCGAAAGCCGCCTGCTGGCGGCCCGCCAGGCCTGGGGCGGCAGCGTGGTGCGGCTGACCGTCGAGCGCGAGGACACCATCGGCGCCATGGCGGCCCTGAAGCCCCTGGCGCCGGTGCTGCAATACCGGGTGCGCAAGCCATGACGGCACAGGCGGAATCCCAAGGCGGCACCTGCTGGGGCCTGGGCGTGGGGCCCGGGGCGCCGGACCTGATCACGCTCAGGGCCCATCGCATCCTGCAGTCGGCCCCGGTCATCGCCTATCCGGCGCCGGAAACGGGCGACAGCCTGGCCCGGGCCATCGCCGCGCCGCACATCCCCGCGGGGCGGGTGGAGATCGCCATCCGCACCCCCATGGTGCCGGGCCACCACCCGGCCCACGCCACCTACGACACCTATGCGGCCCAGATCGCCGACCACTTGGCGGCGGGCCGGGACGTGGCCGTGCTGTGCGAGGGCGACCCCTTCTTCTACGGCTCGTTCATGTACCTGTTCGAGCGCCTGGCCGCCGGCCACCGGGTGGAGGTGGTGCCGGGCGTGTCGTCCCTGGGCGCCTGCGCGGCGGCGGCGGGCCTGCCCCTGCTGTCGCGCATGGATGTGCTGACGGTCATCCCCGGCCCCCTGTCCGACGCCGACCTGGAACGGCGCCTGGCCACCCCCGGGGCCAAGGCGGTGATGAAGGTGGGCCGCCACCTGGACAAGATCCGCGCCGTGCTGGACCGCCTGGGCCTGGCCGAGCGGGCCCGATACGTGGAACGCGCCACCATGGACGGCCAGGTGGTGCGCCCCCTGGCCGACCTGGACGGCCGCGACGCGCCCTATTTCTCCATGATCCTGGTGCCCGCTCCCGATGTCGCAGACGATGCCTGATTCCCCGGCCCTGGTGGTCCTCACCCCCGGCGGGCTGGCCACGGCCCAACGCCTGCGCCCCCATTTGCCGGGGGCGGAGATCCACGGCCGGGCCGGGCGGGTGTCCGGCGCCGACGTTCCGTTCGACGAAACCACGGCCCACCTGCGGGCCCTGTTCACGGCCGGGCGGCCCATCATCGGGGTCTGCGCCGCCGGCATCCTCATCCGCGCCCTGGCGCCGCTGCTGGCCGACAAGCGGGCCGAGCCGCCGGTCCTGGCCCTGTCGGAAGACGGCGCCCAGGCCGTGCCCCTGCTGGGCGGCCACCGGGGGGCCAACGCCCTGGCCCGCGCCGTCGCCGACGCCCTGGGCGGCAACGCCGCCGTCACCACCGCCGGTGACGTGGCCCTGGGCCTGGCCCTGGACGACCCGCCGCCCGGCTGGCATCTGGCCGATCCGATCCCGGCCAGGGCCGTGACGGCGGCCCTGCTGGCCGGCGAATCCGTGGGGTTGACCGTGGAGGCCGGGGTGGCCGACTGGCTGTCCGGCCTGTCCCTTTCGGCCCGGGCCGGGATGCCGGGCATCCTGGTCACCGACCGCGAACCGGCGCCCGACGAGGCCCGCCTGGTGTTCCATCCGCCCGTCCTGGCCCTGGGCGTGGGGTGCGAACGGGGGGTGCCGACCGGCAACCTGATGGATCACGTCCATACCACTTTGTACAAAAATGGCCTGTCGCCCCGGGCCATCGCCTGCGTGGTGTCCATCGACGTGAAGGCGGACGAGGAAGCCGTCCACGCCCTGGCCGACCACCTGGGGGTGCCGGCCCGGTTCCTGGACGCCGAGACCCTGGAGCGGGAAACCCCGCGCCTGGAAAATCCTTCCGACCTGGTGTTCGCCGAGGTGGGCTGCCACGGGGTGGCCGAGGGCGCGGCCCTGGCCGCCGCCGGCCCGGCCGGGCGCTTGGTGGCGCCCAAGGCCAAGGGCGACCGGGTGACCTGCGCCGTGGCCCGCTGCCACGCCGGCATCGATGCCGCCCGGGTGGGCCGCCCGCGCGGCCATCTGACCATCGCCGGCATCGGCCCCGGGCGGGCCGACTGGCGCACCCCGGCGGTCACGGCGGCCCTGCGCGATGCCCAGGACGTGGTGGGCTATGGCCTGTACCTGGACCTGCTGGGCGACCTGATGGCCGGCAAGGGGCGCTGGGAATCGGACCTGTCCAACGAGGAGGCCCGGGCGCGGCGGGCCCTGGACCTGGCGGCCGAGGGGCGCCGGGTGGTCCTGGTGGGCTCGGGCGACGCCGGCATCTACGCCCTGGCGACCCTGGTGTTCGAGCTGCTGGAGCGCGACGACCGGGCCGACTGGAACCGCGTCGCCATCGCCGTGGAGCCGGGGGTATCCGCCTTCCAGGCGGCGGCGGCCCGGGCCGGGGCGCCGGTGGGGCACGACTTCTGCACCATCTCGCTGTCCGACCTGCTGACCCCCTGGCCGGTCATCGAGAACCGCCTGAAGGCGGCGGCGGACGGGGACTTCGTGGTGTCGCTGTACAACCCCGTGTCGCAGCGGCGGCGCCACCAGATCGAGGCGGCGCGGGACATCCTGCTGACCGCCCGCCCGCCGGAAACCCCGGTGATCCTGGCCCGCAACCTGGGCCGCGACGGCGAGACGGTGACCGTCATCCCGCTGGCCGACCTGACGCCCGACCGGGTGGACATGCTGACCCTGGTGATGATCGGCAGCCGTGAAACCCGGGTCGCCGTTCGTGGTACAAATACCTGGATCTATACGCCCCGCGGCTATGCCGCCAAACGGACCGGAAAGGACACGCCATGATCCGGACCCTCTGTGCCGCCGCCCTGGTGGCCCTGCTGGCCGTGCCCACGGCCGCCCGCGCCCAAAGCACCGGCGACGTGCTGCGCGACATCCTGTTCACCGAGGTGGAACGGCGCGTGATCACCGAATACTACCACGAGGTCTCCGTGCCCGACCGCCCCGACGACCGGGGCAAGGGCAAGGACAAGGGCCCCAAGGCCAAGGGCAACAAGGGCCAGAAAGACAAGGGCGGCAAGGGCATGCCCCCCGGCCTGGCCAAGCGCGATCGCCTGCCGCCGGGCCTGGCCAAGCGCCAAACCCTGCCCCCGGGCCTGGCCAAGCGCGACCTGCCGCCGGACCTGCGCCATGACCTGCCGCCGCCCCGCCCGGGCACCCAGCGGGTGATCGTGGACCGCAACGTGGTGCTGATCGAGCGCGCCACGGGCCTGGTGCTGGACATCCTGGAAGACGTCGTGCGCGACGCCATCAAGGGCAACTGACAAGGAACCAAGCGGGCCATGACCGTCCACTTCATCGGCGCCGGCCCCGGCGCGCCGGACCTGATCACCGTGCGCGGGCTGAACCTGATCCGCGCCTGCCCGGTGGTGCTTTACGCCGGCTCGCTGGTGCCGGCCCAGGTGGTGGCCGAGGCCCCGGCCGGCGCCCGGGTGATCGACACGGCGCCCCTGAACCTGGACGAGATCCTGGACGAGATGACCGCCGCCCACGCCCGGGGCCAGGACGTGGCGCGGGTCCATTCCGGCGACCCCAGCCTGTACGGCGCCACGGCGGAACAGATGCGGCGGTTGGACGCGGCGGGCATTCCCTATGACGTAACGCCGGGGGTGCCGGCCTTCGCCGCCGCCGCCGCCGCCCTGAAGACGGAACTGACCCTGCCCGGCGTGGCCCAGACGGTGATCCTCACCCGCACGGCCACCCGCTCGTCGGCCATGCCGCCGGGCGAGGAGTTGGCCGCCCTGGGGGCCAGCGGCGCGACGCTCGCCGTACACCTGTCGGTCACCAACCTGGCCCGTGTGGTCCGCGACCTGGTGCCCCACTACGGCGCCGACTGCCCGGTGGTGGTGGTGTTTCGGGCCTCGTGGCCCGATGAGGCGATCCTGCGCGGCACGCTGTCCGACATCCGCGACAAGGTGAAGGCGGCGGGGCTGACCCGCACGGCGCTGATCCTGGTGGGCCGGGTGCTGGCCGGCGCCGCCTTCGACGACAGCCGCCTCTACCACCCCGACCACCACCACGTGCTCAGGCCCAAAAAACCCGTGGCCTGAGGGGGCTAGCCCCGGATGGGGTGCGGGTGGAGAGGTTCTTTTTCACC
>JAGREA010000467.1 GCA_020446745.1 Rhodobacterales bacterium
CCCCGTGCCGTCGCAGCAGCGCCCGCCGGTGCCACCCTCGGCCGCCGTGCCGCCGCCGGCCGACGCCACGCTGCCGCCCCTGCCCGGCACCGGGCCGCTGAGCCCCTACCTGTCGGGCCAGCCGGGCGTGGACACGGGCGCGCCACAGCGGATGCTGCCGGCCCTGCCGCCGTCCGATGCCGTGCGGGTGGCCTTCCTGGCGCCCCTCACGGGGCCCAACGCCGGCCTGGGCCAGGCCATGCTGAACGCCGCCCAGCTGGCCGTGTTCGATTTCGCCGGGTCCAAGTTCGAACTGCTGGTGCACGACACGGCGGGCACGCCGGAAGGCGCGGCCGAGGCCGCCGCCGTGGCCATCGCCGACGGGGCGTCGCTGATCCTGGGGCCGCTGCTGTCCACGTCGGTGGAGGCCGTGGCCCCCGCCGCCCGGGCCGCCGGGGTGCCGGTGATCGCCTTCTCGTCGCGCCGCGCCGTGGCCGGCGACGGGGTCTACACCCTGGGCTTCCTGCCGTCGGAACAGGTGCGCCGGGTGGCCAACTTCGCCCTGAACCGGGGCGTCACCCGGTTCGCCGCCCTGGCGCCCGACACGGAATACGGCCGCGTGGTCACCGCCGCCCTGCAGCAGGTGGTGGAAGGGGCCGGCGGCACGGTGACCCGGGTGCTGTTCTACGACCCGGCGGAAACGGATTTCGCCCCCGTGGTCAAGGACCTGGCCGATTACGACCGCCGGGCCCGGGCCCTGGAAACCCAGCGCGCCGTGTTGCGGGCCCGGGGCGATGTACTGTCCAAGCGGGCCCTGGCGCGGCTGAAGAACCTGGACACCATCGGCGACCTGCCGTTCCAGGCCCTGCTGCTGCCCGACGGCGGCAAGCGCCTGCAGGCCGTGGCCGCCCACCTGCCGTTCTACGACATCGACCCGGCCAAGGTGCACATGCTGGGCACCGGGCGCTGGGACACCCCGGGCCTGGGCGCCGAGCCGGCCCTGCTGGGCGGCTGGTTCGCCGCCCCGCCCCTGGCGGCGCGCGAGGAATTCCAGGCCCAGTACGCCGGCGTGTACGGCGCCGCGCCGCCGCGCCTGGCCACCCTGGCCTACGACGCCGCCGCCCTGGCCGCGGTCTTGGCCCAGGGGGACGGGGCGCGGGACGAAGCCACGGGCCTGCCCCGGCCGGACTTCAGCCACGCCACCCTGACCGACCCGGCCGGCTACTACGGCCGCGACGGGGTGTTCCGCTTCCTGGACGACGGCACGGCCGAGCGCGGCCTGGCGGTGATGGAGGTGGGCGACCACATGAACACGGTCCTCAGCCCGGCGCCGGAAACGTTCACGGTGAACTGAGGGCGACCGCCACGTGGCGTCGCGTCGCAAACCAACTTCCGCCCTTACCGAATCCCCCGGGCTTGTCCCGGGGGTCCACGTCTTTCTTCAGGTGATGTGAAAAGTCGTGGATGCCCGTGACAAGCATGGGCATGACGGTGATGAATGGGCGTCCCTCTTCACCCCGCCAGCAGCCGCCCCAGCAGGGCGTTGAGCCGCGGCCGGCCCGCCGGGGTGCAGCGCAGGCCCCGGTCGTCCCGCACCAGGAACCCTTCGTCCACCAGGTCCGCCAGGGCCCGGGGGTCGAGTGCCGATGCCACGGCCCGGAACCCCGCCGCGTCCAGGCCCTCGGCCGTGCGCAGGCCGGTCATCACCCGCTCCTCTTGCCGCTCGGCCGGGGTCAGGTCCAGCACCTTGCCGGTGCCGTGGCCGTCCCGCTCCACCGCCGCCAGCCAGCGGCCGGGGTCGTGGATGCGGTGGGTGGCCGTGGCCCCGCCGTCGGGCCGGGCCCGGCGGCCGTGGGCCCCGGGGCCGATGCCCAGGTAGTCGCCGCCCCGCCAGTAGGTCAGGTTGTGGCGGCTTTCCCGGCCCGGCCGGGCGTGGTTGGAGATCTCGTAGGCCGGCAGGCCGGCCCGGTCCGTCATCTCCTGGGTCAGGTCCCACAGGTCGGCGGCCAAGTCCTCGTCGGCCTCGGCCACGCCGTCGCGGAAGAACGGCGTGCCCGGTTCCACCGTCAACTGATAGAGCGACAGGTGGTCCGTGCCCAGGTCCAGGGCCCGGGACAGCTCGTCGCGCCAGGCGGCGATGGTCTGGCCGGGGCGGGCGTAGATCACATCGAAGGTCACCCGGTCCACGGCTTGGCGCGCCCGGGCCAGGGCGGCCAGGGCCTGGGCCAGGTCGTGGGCCCGGCCCAGAGATTTGAGCGCCCCATCATCCAGGGCCTGGACGCCCAGGGACAGGCGGTTGACCCCGGCCGCGGCGAAGGCGCCGAAGGTGTCGGCCTCCACCGTGGTGGGATTGGCCTCCAGGGTGATTTCCACGTCGGGCGCCGGAGGGAACAGGCGCCGGGCGGCGGCGATCACGGCCCCGGCCGTGTCCGGGTCCATCAGGCTGGGGGTGCCGCCGCCGAAGTACAGGCTGGTCAGGCGGCGGCCTTCCAGACCCCGGGCGGCGGTGTCCAGTTCCGCCAGCAGGGTGGCGCGCCAGCGGCCCTGGTCGATGGCCCCGGCCACGTGGCTGTTGAAATCGCAATAGGGACACTTGGACACGCAGAACGGCCAGTGGACGTAAACGGCCAGGTCCCCTTGGCGCGTCACGGCGTGGCGGCGTCCAGGGTCCACACGTAGGACATCTCGTGCACCAGCACGCCGCGGAACGGCCGTTCGGCATCGGCCAGCACGCGGCCGCCCAGGTGCTCGTAGAAGCCGCAGGCCGGGTTCAGGCCCAGGGCCCGGGCGACCATGGAACGGTAGCCGGCCGTGGCCAGGGTGTCGCGGGCGGCCTCGAACAGAATGCGGCCCAGGCCCTCGCGCTGGTGACGGCGCAGCACGTAAAGGGCGATCAGCTCGCCGTCGGCATCGCCCTCGGGCTCGCGGATGGGCCCGGCGGTGGCGAAGCCCAGGATGGGGCCGTGGGGGATCTCCACCACGTGGCTGCGCCAGGTGGACAGCGGCGCCAGGGCCTCGGTCCACAGGCAGGTGAACTCGTGGGGCTCGCGGCCCAGCACCAGGTCGCGGCGCAGGATGCCCGTATAGGTCTCGTACCAGCAGCGCTGGTGCACGGCGGCAATGCCCGCCGCGTCGGCCGGGATGGCCCGCCGAAGGCGCGCCAGGCCGCTCATGCGGGTGGGTTCCCGGTGGTCCATGGGGCGGTCACCGCACGGTTGCCGGGGCGAAGCAGGCCGCCACCAGCTTGCGGAAGGCATCGGCCCGGTGGCTCATGGCGTGCTTGTCGGCCGGGTTCATCTCGCCGAAGGTCACGGCGTGGCCGTCGGGCACGAACATGGGGTCATAGCCGAAGCCGCGGTCGCCCCGGGGCGGCCACACCAGGGTGCCGTGCACCGTGCCCTCGAAGGTTTCCAGGTCGCCGTCCCGGCCGGCCGGGCCGGGCCAGGCCAGGGTCAGGGCGCAGGCGAAGTGGGCCGAGCGGTCGGTGGCGTCGCCCAGGGCCGTGTGGACCTTTTCCATGGCCAGGCCGAAGTCCTTGCCCGTCCCGGCCCAGCGGGCCGAATAGATGCCCGGCTGGCCGCCCAGGGCGTGCACGGCCAGGCCGGAATCGTCGGCCAGGGCCGGCAGGCCCGAGGCCTCGGCGGCGGCCCGGGCCTTGATTTCCGCGTTGGCGGCGAAGGTCAGGCCGTCTTCCACCGGTTCCGGCAGGCCCAGCTCGCCGGCCGATACCACGGTGACGCCGAAGGGCGCCAGCAGGTCGTCGATCTCGCGCAGCTTGCCGGCGTTGTGGGTGGCGATGACCAGCCGGTCGCCATCGAACCGCCTGGGGGTGGCGGGACGGGCGTCCATCAGGCCAGGCCCAGGGCCCGGCGCTGCAGGGCGGCCAGTTCCTTGACGCCCTTTTCCGCCAGGTCCAGCAGGGTGTTGAAGGCATCGCGGCTGAACGGCGTTTCCTCGGCCGTGCCCTGCACCTCGACAATGCCGCCGGTGCCGGTCAGCACGAAGTTGGCGTCGGTCTCGGCGGCGCTGTCCTCGGCGTAGTCCAGGTCCAGCACCGGGCGGCCCTGGAAGATGCCGCACGACACGGCGGCCACCTGGTCGTTCAGCGGCACGGCCTTCATCATGCCCAGGTCCACCAGCCGCCGGAACGCCTGGTGCAGGGCCACGTAGGATCCGGTGATGGCCGCCGTGCGGGTGCCGCCGTCGGCCTGGAGCACGTCGCAGTCGATGCGCACCTGGATCTCGCCCATGGCCTTCAGGTCGGCCACGGCGCGCAGGCTGCGGCCAATCAGGCGCTGGATTTCCTGGGTCCGACCCGACTGCTTGCCCTTGGCCGCCTCGCGCGCCGTGCGGGTGTTGGTGGAACGCGGCAGCATGCCGTATTCGGCAGTGATCCAGCCGCGCCCGCTGTCGCGCATCCAGCCGGGGATGCGGTCTTCCACCGTGGCCGTGCACAGCACGTGGGTGTCGCCGAAGCGGGCCATGCAGGAACCCTCGGCGTGCTTGGCGAAGCCGGGTTCCAGAAGAACGGTGCGCAGCTGGTCGGCGGCGCGGCCGGATGGTCTCATGGGGTATGTCCTTGGTCATGCGGGGGTCATGCGGGGGTAATGGGCGGAACCTAGCTTGCCGGCCGTCGCCTGTCCATTCCCTGAATGGTCAAAGCCAACGTGACCAAACCCGGCGGATCCCGGGGCTGGCGGGCCGTTGAGGGGACTTCCGGACCATGGCCCGCGTTGACGATGGCAGGGTGCGCGACTACATTCCCGACGCCATGATTTCCGAACTGAACGACCGGTCCCGCGAGATCTTCCGCCTGATCGTCGACGCCTATGTGGAGACGGGCGAGCCGGTGGGCTCGCGCACGCTGTCCAGGCGGCTGGGCGGCGGCCTGTCGCCGGCCACGGTGCGCAACGTGATGGCCGACCTGGAGGAGGCCGGGCTGCTGTTCGCGCCCCACACCTCGGCCGGGCGCCTGCCCACCGACGCCGGCCTGCGCCTGTTCGTCGACGGCCTGCTGGAGGTGGGCAACCTGTCGGACGACGACCGCCGGTCCATCGACGCCCACTGCGCCGCCGCCGGGGAAAGCGTGGCCGGGGTGATGGAACAGGTGTCGGCCACCCTGTCGGGCCTGTCCCACTGCGCCGGGCTGGTCATGGCGCCGAAGACGGAAAGCCCGCTGCGCCACATCGAATTCGTCAACCTGAACCCGGGCCGCGCCCTGGTGGTGCTGGTGACCGAAAGCGGGGTGGTGGAGAACCGGGTGGTGGAGCTGCCGCCCGGCGTTCAGCCCTCGGCCCTGGTGGAGGCCACCAACTTCCTGAGCGCCCGCCTGGTGGGCCGCACCATCGCCGAGGCCCGCGACGACATCGCCGCCGA
>JAGREA010000468.1 GCA_020446745.1 Rhodobacterales bacterium
GCCTCCATAGGGTGAGGTCCTTCAATAAGTTACGCCCTCATGCTGAGGAGCGCTGAAAGCGCGTCTCGAAGCATTGCTTCCTCATGCGAGACGCTTTTTCAGCAGCCCCCTACCCCGGCAGGGTGACGGTGACGGCCAGGCCGCCCAGGTCGCTGTCGCCCAGGGTGACCGAGCCTTCGTACAGCATCACGATGTCGGCCACGATGGACAGGCCGAAGCCGGTGCCCGGCGGGGCCTCGTCCAGGCGCTTGCCCCAGTTGAAGGCGGCGGCCCGGGCGTCCGGCGGGATGCCGGGGCCGTCGTCCCCCACCACCAGCACCAGGGCCCCGCCGTCCACCCGGGCCGACAGGTGCACCCGGCCGTCGGCGTACTTGTGGGCGTTGCCCACCAGGTTGGACAGGATGGTTTCCAGGTCGTGCTTGGGCACGGGGAAGGCCAGGTCGGCCGGCGCGTCCACGGTGATCTCCAGCGGCGTGCGCCGGTAGACGATGGCATAGCCCTCGCGCACGTCTTCCATCACCGCCCGCACGTCGGTGCGCCGCCGGCCCGTGGCCGCGCCCTCGGGTCCGATGGCCCGGGCCAGGCTGGAATAGCGTTCCAGCAGGCCGGCCATGCGGTCCACCTGGCGGCCCATCAGGTCGGCGTCGAAGGCGGCGCCCTTCAGGCCCGTGCGCAGCACCGACAGGGGGTGGTTCAGGTCGTGGGCGATCTTGGTCACGTACTTGCGGGTGCGGCCGATCAGGGTCTCGTTGTGGGACAGCAGGCCGTTCATGCGGTCCACCAGGGCCTGGATCTCGCGGGGAAACCGGCCGTCGATGGCCGGGGTCTCGCCGTCCTCGAACCGCTGCATGGCCTGGCCCACGCGGGCCAGATCCTGGCGGATGGACAGGATCAGCAGGCCGAACAGGATCAGCAGCCCCAGGGCCACCGGCGCCGTGACCACCAGGGCCAGGGCCTGCAGCCGCGCCACATGGTCGGCCACGTAGCCGTTGTAGCGATCGATGGCGATGCCGGCCAGGTAGTGGACGGCCACGCTGTCCACCTGGGCCTTGGGGGCGTCCAGGTCGGCCGGCGGCACCTCGGCCACCAGGCGCTCGGCGATGCGCAGGCGGCCGATGGGGGTGTCGGTGTCGCGCAGGGTGAAGTCGGGCAGGGTTTGGGTGACGCCCGGTTCCAGGCGCGTGCCGGTCAGGCGCAGCAGGTCGGACTGCAAGACCGTGCGGCCGTCCACCGACACCTGCCACACCCAGGCCACGTCGGCCTCGCCGAACCGCATGAAATCGGAATCGCCGTTGCGTCCGGCCTCGGCCGCCGCCGTGGCGCTGGCCCACTGGCCGCGCAGCTGGCTGCCGAATTCCCGCAGGCGGGTGTCCACCACGTCGCGGGCGATCTCGTCGATGACGGCGGAAAACAGCGACCACAGCAGGGGCACGCTGAGCAGGCACAGGGCCGCCGCCCAGAGCACCAGCCGGCCGACCAGGGTCGGGCGGCGGGCGGGCTGGCGCGGGGGCGCGCCGTCGGTCATCCCTGGGTGTCCGCCCCGGTCCCCGCCAGGCGGTAGCCGTAGCCGTACACGGTCTCGATGGCCTTCTTGCCCAGCTTGTCGCGCAGGCGGCTGATGTAGACGGGGATCTCGTTGGCCGTCTTCACGCTTTCGCCGTCGAAGTTGTGGCCCACCAGCTCGTCGGCCGACACAGGGCGGTCGGCGTTGATCAGCAGGTAGTGGAGGATCTTGTATTCCGTGGGGGTGACGCGCACCGGCTTGTCCTGGTGCCACACCCGCAGGGACTGGGTATCCACCTTCAGGGCGCCCAGCTCCAGCACCGGCTTGCGCACGCTGGGCCCGGCGGAATTGACCACGCCGCGCAGCCAGTCCAGCAGCAGTTCCATGTCCACCGGCTTGGTCAGGTAGTTGGTGGCCCCGGCGCGCACGCCCTCCTTCATGTCGGCGACCTCGCGGCGCGAGCCGGTCAGGATGATCACCGGCATGGTCAGGCCCCGGTCGCGCCAGCGGCGCAGCACGCTGAAGCCGTCCATGGTCGGCAGGCCCGGGTCCAGGATCACCGCGTCGTAGGGTTCCTCCAGCCCCAGGTCGCAGCCCTCGGCGCCGTCGTGGCTCACGTCCACGGCATAGTTCTCGTCCCTGAGCAGGCCGGCGATCTGGCCCGCCAGGTCCTGGTCGTCCTCGACGATGAGAATGCGCAACGGGTCTCTCCTAC
>JAGREA010000053.1 GCA_020446745.1 Rhodobacterales bacterium
TCGCCCACGGGCCGGCCGGTCACCAGGGGGATGGACCGCCGCAGGACGTCCAGGATTCCCTCGCCCCCCGGCACCTCGCCCACCCCGGTGCGCCCGGCGCTGTCGGTCAACAGCACCAGGTTGCGGGTGAAGAACGGGGCGTGGGCGCCGCTCAGGTTCAGCAGCATGCTGTCCTGCCCGGCCACGGGGATGACCCGCATGGCGGTGACCACCGGGGTGCCTTCCAGGTGTGTGGCGTCAGCGGCCACGGCGTATCCCTTCCCTGCCCGTCCGTCCCATGCCGGTGCCGCTCAGGCCGCCTGCAGCAGGCCGCGGGTATAGCCCAGCGCGAAGGCGAAGAACCGTTCCCGGTCCGGGTCCAGGTCCGACGACGGCACATGGTCCGGGCACAGGATGCCCCCATAGCCCACGTCGCGATAGGCCCGGATGGCCTGGACCATGTCCACGCTGCCCTCGTCGGGGAAGCATTCGCTGAAGTTCAGGTACCCGCCCTTGATGTTGCGGAAGTGGACCATGAAGATCCGCTGCCGGCCGCCGATCCGCTTGATCGCCTCCAGCACATAGGAAGCCGGATCGGGCGACATCTCGGCGATGGTGCCCTGGCAGAAGTTCATGCCGTGCACGGGGCTTTCCGGGGCCATGTCCAGGTAGCGTTCGATGCCCTCGATGCTGGCCATCACGTGCTCCACCCCGTTCAGGCCGCCCTGGGGGTAGGCCGGGTCATGGGGATGGCAGGCCAGGCGGATGCCCGCCTGTTCGGCCACCGGCACGATGGTTTCCACCAGCCGCGCCAGGGCCGACCACACCTGGTCGGCCGACATGCCGGTAATCTCGGTGGCCAGGGCCTGGCCCAGCAGGTCGTCCTTGCGGGCCTCGCCGGCGGTGTTGCGGTTCAGGCCCGGATGGCCGACGCCCCAGTAGGAATGTTCGGCGTCCTTGTCGGGCGAATAGTCGTCGCACACGAAGCTGCTCTGCAGCACCCCGCCGCGGCCCCGGGACTGCCCGGTGCGGGTGATGCCCACCATCTGCACGTTGTACTTCAGCATCGGCAGGCCGCCGTCGGCGGCGGCGCGGATATCGGCCCGCAGCTTGGCGGCCCGGGCGTCGGCCCGTTCGGGCGCGTGGATGGCGTCCACCAGGAACGAGCCCATGTCCAGGGACAGGCATTCCAGCTTCAGCCCGAAGCCTTCCACCCAGCGCCGGAAAGCCGCCACCTTTCCCGCGTCCCAGGTGCCGTCGTCCCGTTCCAGCCGGGTGTTGGGGCGCGTGTCCAGAACCACGTTCTCGACCCCCAGCTGGCAGGACAGCCGCAACCGGTCGTCACTGGGATTGATGATCTGCTCACCGATGTACATGGGCGGTGTTGTCCTTTCCTACGCGAATCCGGTGGCCAGGCCGAACATCAGGCCGATCAGGGCGGCGGCGGCGGCAAACCCCGCCAGCCAGGCGGCCCAGCCGTACTTGTCGATGTCCTTCGAAAGATCGCTGCTGCCGATCATGGCGTGTTCCTCCCCTACTTGCCGCCCAGGGCGCCGGGCAGCCACAGGGCGATGTCCGGAAACGCCAGCACCAGGACCAGCCCGATGACCTGCAGGCCCATGAACGGGATCACGGAAATGAAGATTTCCTGCAGCGACACATCGCGCGGCGCCACGGACTTCAGCCAGAAGCAGGCCGGCCCGAACGGCGGCGACAGGAAATAGATCTGGATGTTCATGACGAACAGGACGCCGAACCAGATCTTGGCCTGGTCCTCGGCCATGCCCAGCTCCGGCGCCAGCAGCACGACCACGGGGGCGAACACGGGCACGGTGATCAGGATGATGGCGATCCATTCCATGAAGGTGCCCAGGACCACCAGGATCAGCATCATCACCAGGATCACGCCGATGGGCGGCAGGTCCAGGTTGATGAACAGCGAGCGCATGAAGTCGCCGCCGCCCACCAGGTTGAAGATGCCGACGAACGACACCGCCCCCATGACCAGCCAGATGATGGTGCCCACCGTGGACATGGAGCCCATCAGGGCGCCCTTGATCAGGGCCGGTTTCAATTCGTGGCGCACGGCGGCGATGACCATGGCCCCCACCGCCCCCACGGCCGCCGCCTCGGTGACCGAGGCGATGCCGGCGTAGATGGAGCCCATGACCGAGAAGATCAGGGCGATGCTGAGGAAAACGGCGTTCAGGCGGGTGCGCGACAGCCTGTTTTCCTTGCCCGTGCGGGCCGCCACTTCCCGGGCCGTGGGCGCCAGGGCCGGGTTGATGTGGACCCGCACCAGCACGTAAAGGGCATAGAACGTGGCCAGCATCAGCCCCGGCACGGCGCCGGCCACGAACAGGTCGCCGATGCCCACCTCGGCCGACAGGCCGTAGACGATCATGGTGATGGACGGCGGGATCAGGGTGGCCAGGGCGCCCGAGGCGACGATCAGGCCGATGGTCATCTTGCGGTCGTAGCCCAGGCGCAGCATCTGCGGCAGGGCCACCAGGCCCAGCATGACGATCTCGCCGCCCATGATGCCCGACATGGCGGCCAGGATGACGGCGACGATCACCGTCTGCACCGCCACGCCGCCGCGCAGGTTGCCGGAAAACACCGACATGGCGTCGAACAGGTCCTCTGCGATGCCGGCCTTTTCCAGGATCGAGGCCATCAGCACGAAGAACGGGATGGCCACCAGGGTGTAGTGGTCCAGCAGCCCGGCCACGTTGGCCGACACCAGATACAGGCCCTTGGGCCCGAAGAAGGCGACGGCCATGATGACCGACACGATCAGGGTGACGATGCCCAGCGGCATGCCGGTGAGCATCAGGGCGATCAGCGCCAGCACCATGAACAGGGATATGGAACCCAGGTCGTAGGACCGCATGTCCAGGGCGGCGCTGGGGTCCAGCACGTCGGCCACGGCCGTGAACCGACCCGCCAGCAGGCCGAACACCGAATCCGGGCCCAGGAAGTGGGCCCCGAAGCCGACGACGAAGTAGACCGCCATGAAGGCGCCCAGCACCTTCACGGCCGACCGCGACGCCGCCGTGCGCACGTGGCGGTGCAGGTTCACGGTCAATTGCGCCAGGTACAGCAGCCCGCCCAGGACCAGCAGGGTCTTCAGCACCATGGGCATGGGGGAATTGAAGGCGCTGCCGGTGCGTTCCACGTGGGCCACGGCCAGGTAGGCCCGCACGGTGGCGTCGGACAGCAGCAGGAACAGGGCGACGATGCCGATCAGCATGGCCACCAGGTCCAACCGCCACTGGGCGCGTTCGGACACGATGGCCTGGAACACGGTGATGCCGATGTGGCGGCGCTTCAGGGTGACGAAGCCGGACGACAGGGTCCAGCTGGCGGCGCACAGCACCATCACCACCTCGAACGCCCACTGGGTGGGGGCGTTGAAGAAGTAGCGGGCCACCACCTCCCACAGGGTCGCCCCGGCGGCCACCAGGAAGAAGGTGGACACGCCCACCCCGGTGAAATGGCTGATGTGGTCGATCACGCCGTACTGGCCATAGGGCAGCGAACCGGCGGCCCCCACGGGGTCGTCATCATGCGCGATGGTGACCAGGGAGCCGCTGTCGCCCGGTGTGTCGCTGGTGGACATGTCCTGCCCTTCCCGAAGGGAGTCCGCGGGGCGGATGAAAGCGGCGGGTGACGGGCCTGGCCGTCACCCGCGTCACGGCGAGTCGCCTACTTCAGCAGACCCTTGCTTTTCATGAAAGCGACATGGGCCTCGTAGACCTTGGTGGCCAGGGGCGAGGCCTGGGCGAAGTCCTTCCAGGCCGTTTCGGCGATGGCGCGGAACTTGTCGCGCTCGCCCTGGGGCCAGTCGATGACCGTGATGTCGCCGGCCGCCTTGTCGCGCGCCACCAGTTCCTTGTCCTTGCCGTCCAGGAACACGCGCATGTCGTCATAGGCGCCGATGAACCAGGCTTCCAGGGCCTGCTTGTCCTTGGCCGGCAGTTTGTCGTAGGTCGCCTTGTTCAGGGTGAACTGCATGAACGGCATGGAATGGATGCCCGGATAGATGGGGTACTTGGCCACCTTGTGCATGCCGGCGGCGTCGTTGTTGGCGTAGGCCGAGGAATCGGCGGCGTCGATGACGTTCTTTTCCAGGGCCGTGTAGACCTCGGACCCGGGCAGCGACACCGGCGCCGCGCCGGCGCGGCGGAACACCTCGGCCGCCAGGCCCTCGGGCGAGCGGATCTTCAGGCCCTTCAGGTCGGCCACGCCGTTGATGGGCACCTTGGACACGAAGGCCTCGCGCTTTTCCGAGCTGCAGCCGATGACCTTCACCCCCGGCTGGTACTTGTCATAGGCCTCCTGCAGCAGTTCCTTGCCGCCGCCGTGCATGCAGAAGTCCTGGATCTGCACCGGCTTGTCGTAGCCGGCGATCAGGTCCCCCAGCAGGGCGAAGGCGGGGTCGCGGCCCGAGAAATAGGCCGGCGCCGTCAGGTCGCCGTCCAGGATGCCCATGGACACGGCATCGGGCGTTTCCCGGTGCGGCACGACGGAGCGGATGGGCAGCAGCTCGATCTCCAGGTCGCCGCCGGTCATCTCCTTCAGCTTCGGCACCCAGTGCTCCTTCAGGTAGGCCAGGCTGATGTGCGCGGCGCTGAAGCTGGTCTGGATCTTCAGGGTCTTGGCCTGGGCGGACCCGACCGAGACCAGCCCGACCACGACGACCGCGGCAGCGGCGGCCAGGGTCAGGGACGTCACGGATTTCGGCTTATTCACGGCATTCTCCTCCCTAACTCATTGGAAAATATATGGAATACTCCAGGAGATCGCGCGTTTTCGCCTCACCTCCATCAACTTATATATTAATATATCAATTAGACTTGTCAATGGAAATCGCGTATCAATGGGGTGGCGGAACCATTCAACGCACGAAGGGCACGGCATGGCGCCAGCAGCGAAACGGCCCCCCCGGGACCTGAGCCTGATCACCAGCCTGAGCGGGCACGGCCTGAACGGGCATGATGGGCGTGGGCATGGCCTGAGTGCGCCGGGCCTGAGTGCGCCGGGCCTGGCCGCGCCGCCGACCTCGGCGGTGGACCGGGTGTACGAGGACCTGCTGCGCCGGATCCTGACCCTGGACCTGCCGCCCGAGACGCCCCTTTCCCGCAGCGACCTGTGCGCCGCCTACCAGGTGAGCCAGACCCCGGTGCGCGAGGCCCTGCAGCGGCTGGAACAGCTGGGCCTGGTGGACATCTTCCCGCAGTCGCGCACCGTGGTCAGCCGCATCGACGTGGATGAACTGCGGCAGAACCACTTCCTGCGCGTCGCCCTGGAATGCGAGGTGGCCAAGGTGCTGGCCCGGAGCCATGACGACGCCCTGATCGGCCGCCTGCAGGCCATCGTCGACTACCAGGCCGCCATCGCCGACGACGCCGAGCAGATCGAGATGTTCGACCGCCTGGACACGTCGTTCCACGACGCCATGTTCCACGAGGCCGGCCAGCCGCGCCTGCAGGCCCTGATCCGCCTCTATTCGGGCCAGATGATCCGGGCCCGCCGCCTGGAACTGCCCCACGGCAGCAAGAAGCGGCGGGTGGTCCAGGGCCACCAGGCCATCATCGACGGCATCCGCACCGGCGACCCCTGGCAGGCCGAGGAGGCCATGCGCCGCCACCTGACCGGCACCATCACGCGGATCGATTCCCTGAAGGCCAAGCACCCCCGATACTTCACCGACTGAAGGACCGCCCGGTCTATCCCAGGTCCCACGGCACCACGGGCGCGCCGGTCACGCCCGCCAGGTCGGCCACGGCCAGGGCGCCGTCGGGCGCCGGTCCGCCCTTGGACGTCAGGTACAGGCGGTTGCGTGCCGGGCCGCCGAACGCCGGCTTGGTGGGATGCAGGGCCGGCACCGGCACGGTGCGCAGCAGGGCGCCGTCGGGCGCGAACACGTGGATCGCCCGCCCGCCCCCCACGGCGGCGCACCAGTAGTTGCCGTCGCTGTCCAGGGCCGCGCCGTCGGGCCGCCCGGCCAGGTCCTTCATGGACGCGAAGGGGCGGCGCTCGGCCGTCGTCGGCCAGGCGGTGGCGTCCAGATCCAGGATCCACACGGCCTGCCGGTCGGGGTGGGAATCGGCCAGGTACAGGCGCCGCCGCGCCGGGTCGGCGGCCAGTCCGTTGGGCGTGTACAGGTCCGCCACCACGGGCCGGGGCTGGCGGTCGGCGCCGATGGCGTACAGGACCCCCACCGGTTCCGGCGGGGTCATGGACAGGGTGCCGGCCCACAGGCGGCCGGTCCAGTCCACGGTCGCGTCGTTGAACCGCACGCCGGTCTGGTCCAGGCGCACCACCCGCTCGAAGGTGGCCGTCCGGGGATCGAACAGGAAGATGCCCGTTTCCATGCCCACGGCCGGCAGGCCAAGGCGGGTGGGCACCACGAAACCGGGCGTTTCCGGCGCCGGCCAGGCCCGCGTGGCGCCGCCGTCGGGGTCCGTGCGGCGCACCGTGTGGCCGTCGATGTCCACCCACCACAACACGCCGTTGGCCTCGTCCCACACCGGGCTTTCGCCCAGGGCGGCCGGGGCTTCGGGCAGGATGGTGAAGGCGATGGGCGCCCGGGTGGCGGCCCCTTGCGTGGTGGTCATGGTTCCCGTGCTCCGGCCCCGTTGTCCATGCCGACTCAACCAGGGCGACGGGCCCCGCGCAAGAAAGCGATTGACAAAAATACCGGCCGAATTACGATTTCAATGCAACTAAAATATCAATTTGGAAACGCGGTTTCCAAGGCAGTGGAGGATTCACCATGACATTCCCGTTCAAGCGGCTCGCCCTGGCGGCCGCGGCCGCCGTCGTCGCGGCATCGGCCCTGGCCCTGGCGGGCCCGGCGTCGGCCGAGACCGTCCTGCGCATCGGCACCGTGCTGGCCCCCAACGACCCCATGGGCCAGGGGCTTGAGAAGTTCAAGGCCGACGTCGCCAAGGCCACCGGCGGCGCCGTGGTCATCGAGGTGTTCCACAACTCGCAGCTGGGCGACACCACCGAGATGCTGGACCAGGCCCGGGCCGGCGCCAACGTGGGCACGGTCACCGACGTGGCCCGCCTGTCCAGCTTCGTGCCGTCGCTGGCCATCATGTCGGCGCCGTTCCTGTTCGACACCTACGAGCAGGCCGACAAGTTCGCCCTGTCCGACGCCTACCTGGGCTGGGGCCAGGAGCTGAAGGAGAAGGCCGGCCTGGTGATGCTGGCCTCCAACTGGTACCAGGGCGCGCGCCACGCGCTGACCCAGGTGCCCATCGCCTCGCCCGCCGACCTGAAGGGCATCCGCATGCGCACCATCGGCGCGCCGGTGTGGATCGAGACCATCCGCGCCATGGGCGCCGAGCCCACCCCCATCGCCTGGGGCGAGGTCTATTCCGCCCTGCAGCTGGGCACCATCGACGCCGCCGAGGCCCAGCCCACGGCCATCTGGGGCGCCAAGCTGTACGAGGTGATCAAGCACGTCACCAAGACCGGCCACATCCAGCTGGTCACCGCCCTGGTGGTGGGCGCCGACGCCTGGGACAAGATCTCGCCGGCCAACCAGAAGATCGTCCGCGACCTGGCGGTGGCGAACGGCCGCTATGCCTCGGGCCTGACCATCGAACTGGGCAAGAAGGCCCTGGTGGACGTGGCCGCCACCGGCGTGAAGGTGAGCGAGGTGGACCTGGCGCCGTTCAAGAAGGCCGTCATGCCCGTCTATTCCCTGTTGAAGTTGGAAGAGGAAGCGAAGATCGTCAACAAGGTGCTGGGTCGCTAGGGCCCGGCACGCTTCGCCCCACGGCGCGCGCGGGTGGATTCCGGAGAGACCCCGTCATGTACCGCAGACTGGAATTCGCCTGCGCCGTCGCGCTGCTGGTGGCCATCGTCGTCCTCGTCGCCGTGGCCTCCGTGTCCCGGGCCGCCGGCAGCCCCATCATCTGGTCGGTGGAAATCGCCCAGCTGCTGTTCGTCTGGCTGTGCATGCTGGCCGCCGATCTGGCCCTGCAGGACGGCCGCCACTTCCGCCTGATGGCCCTGCTGGACGGCCTGTCGCCCAACCGGCGCCGGGTCCTGGAAGGCCTGAACATGGTGGTGGTGATCGCCCTGCTGGCGTTCCTGTGGGTCTATGCCTGGCGCAACATGGTGCTGATGCACCCCCGCCTGATCGGCGCCACGCAGATGCACGGGTCGCTCATCCACGCCTCCATGGTGGTGGGGCTGGTGCTGCTGCTGCGCACGGCGGTGGCGCAGCTTTACCGGCACGTCCGGGCGCGGGGCGGCGACTGATGCTGCTGCTGGTCGCCCTGCTGTTCGCCGTGTTCCTGATCATCGGCATCCCGGTGGCCTTCGCCCTGGCCCTGGCCTCCATCCCCGTGTTCGTCCTGACCGGCACCATGCCGCCCACCGTGGCGATCCAGAAGATGGTGACGGCGACCCAGAGCTTCCCCCTGCTGGCCGTGCCGTTCTTCATCCTGGCCGGCAACCTGATGAACGTGACCGGCATCACCGACCGGCTGATCCGCTTTTCCCGGCTGCTCACCGGCTGGCTGACCGGCGGCCTGGCCCAGGTGTCCATCGTGCTGAGCCTGATGATGGGCGGCATTTCCGGGTCCGCCGTGGCCGACGCCTCCATGGAGGCCCGCCTGCTGGGCCCCGGCATGATGGCCCAGGGCTACTCCAAGGCCTTCACGGCGGCGGTGCTGGCCTTCGGGTCCATCATCACGGCCACCATCCCGCCCAGCATCGGCCTGATCCTGTTCGGCTTCATCAACGAGGTGTCCATCGGCCGCCTGTTCCTGGGCGGCGTGCTGCCGGGCATCGTGCTGACGGCGATCCTGATGGCCACCACCTGGCTGGTGGCCCTGAAGCGCGGCTACAGCCCCGACCTGCCCAAGGTGCCCTCGGCCCGCGAAATCGGCGCCAGCTTCCTGGAAAGCGTGTGGGCCCTGGCCTTTCCGGTGATCCTGATCGTCGGCTTCCGGTTCGGCTTCTTCACGGCCACCGAGGCCGGGGCCTTCCTGGTGTTCTATGCCCTGTTCATCGGCACCTTCGTGTACCGCCGGCTGAGCCTGTCCAGCCTGCTGGAGGCGGCGCGCCATTCGGTGACCGACCTGGGCATGGTGATGCTGCTGATCATGGCCGCCGCCGTGCTGGGCTATGCCATGACCATCGAGCGGGCGCCGCAGGAGATCGCCGCCTTCGTCACCACCCTGACCGACACGCCGTTGCTGATCCTGATCCTGGTCATGGTGCTGATGATCATCAGCGGCATGTTCCTGGAAGGGGCGGCCAACATCCTGCTGGTCACGCCCATCGTCATGCCGGTGCTGGTGGGGGCCGGGTATGACCCTGTGCACATGGGCGTGCTGCTGGTGGTGCTGATCAACTTCGGCGGCTTGACCCCGCCCGTGGGGGTCATCATGTTCACCGTGTGCGGCGTCCTGGATTGCAAGAGCGGCGCGTTCACCCGGGCGGCGCTGCCCTTCTTCGTCGCCATGCTGGTCTTTTTCGCGATCCTGGTGGCGTTCCCCGGTTTGACGCTGCTGCTTCCCGGATATCTAATGTAAACCGACGAACCGGTGCCCGACTCGCGACGATGACAAAGAACCCCTTTTCCACCGCCGCCGGACTGCCGGCCGAGGATTCGTTCCGCGCCGGCCCCCAGTCCCCGTCGTCGGCCCGCGTCCATGACGAGATCCGCTCGCGCATCATCGCCCTGGACCTGCTGCCCGGCACCACCCTGGCCCGCGGCGAGCTGGCCGAACGGTTCGGCGTCAGCCAGTCGCCGGTGCGCGAGGCCATCCTGCGCCTGGAACAGGACGGGCTGGTGGTTTCCTACCCCCAGTCGCGCACGGTGGTCACCCACATCGACATCGCCCGGGTGCGCGAGGAACACTTCCTGCGCACGGCCCTGGAATGCGAGGTGGTGCACCGCCTGGCCGAGAACATGAACGCCGAGACCATGGTCAAGGCCAAGGGCTTCTTGAAGATCCAGCAGGCCCTGGTGGACGACGTGGAGCAGGTGGCGCTGTTCAAGCAGCTGGACGAGGCGTTCCACGAGGTGCTGTTCGCCGGCGTCGACCAGGCCCACCTGCACCGCCAGATCACCGAGCGGTGCGGCCACTTGGCGCGGGTGCGCACCCTGGACCTGCCCCGGGTCGAAAAGATGGCGGCGGTCCTGGAAGGCCACCGGGCCGTGCTGGCGGCCATCGAAACGGGCGACGGCGACGCCGCGGCCCGCATGATGCGCGAGCACCTGTCGGGGTCCATGAAGCGGCTGATGCAGATCGCCCAGGACCACCCGGACCTGTTTTCCTAGCCCAGGTGTCGCCTAGGCGGTGCGCTGGCGCAGATGGGCCAGGCCGGCCAGGCCGGCCCGCAGGATCCGGAACAGGCCGATGAACAGGTCGACGATTTCGGTGATCCGCCGCGCCCTTTCCAGCGACCGCAGGGCCTCTTCCCGATGGCGGGCATCTTCGAACCGATCCAGGACCAGGGCCTCCAGCGACACTAATTCGTCGGTCAGGCGGTCCGAGGCGGGAAAGGACCAGGCCTCTGGGGTTGCGTTCGATTCGTGTTCCATCGTGGTCTCCTGCGTCAGGGGGGTAAGCGGTTCCTCCTTTGTTGTCCGGCGCCCGTTCGATGACGGCCGCTCGTGGGGTTATGGGCTGGAGTATGCGCGCCCAGGGCCGGCGCCGCATGACTCGATTCCGCATTGCAGCATTGAATCCGGCGCACGATCGCGCGCCCCTTGGCGGACTGGTCAGTCTTCCGGCCGCAGGCGGTAGCGGAACAGGCAGGTATCGGCGCCGCCGGCGATGGTCTGCGGCCGGTCCAGTTCGATGGACGGGTCGAAGGCGGTGGCGAAATCGCCGTCGCGGTTGCACGACAGGGTGGCCGCCAGGTGGCCCAGGCCCAGCTCGTGGTACACCTCGACGAAGCGGCAGCGCTTCACGGTGAAGTCCAGGGCGTCGTCGTCGGCCCGGGTGACCTCCACCTCCAGCCCCGCCTCCAGGCCGCGCCGTTCATAGGTGCGGCGGAAGCTTTCCGTGAAGGCGACCATGGGGTTTTCCCCCTCGGCCAGGGTGGCCTCGCGGGCCGCCTTGGCCTCGACCTCCACCGACCGGGCCACGGCCCGGGCGATCAGGGCCACGGCCCGCTCCTCGCCGATCTCGGCCACCAGCTCGTCGTAGATGGGCTTGACGATCTGGCCCTGGGCGCGGCGGCGTTCGATGTTGGGGATGTCGGTCATGGCTGGGCCCCTTCCGCGGGCAGGATGGCAAACGGCCGCAGCTCCACCAGCACATGCGGCCCATAGGGAAACCGGACGACCAGGCACGACACGGCGGCCGCCCCCACCGCCCCGGCCACGGCGGCCAGGGCCGCCTCGGCGTGGTCCGGGTCGGTCACGTAAACCTCCATGGCCGTGATGGCCGACAGGTCCACCCCCATGGCGGCCAGGGCCGGGCGCAGGTTTTCCAGGCACTGGCGGGCCTGGCCGGCCACGTCGGGGGCGATCTCCATGGTGGCGTAGTCATAACCGATGGTGCCCGACATCCACAGCCGGTCGCCCACCCGCACGGCCCGGCTGTAGCCCCACTTGGCCTCGAAATCCGAACCGCTGCTGAACGCCTGGCGCATGGTCAGAATCCCGTCACCATCACCGACGGCGCCCAAGTGGCGAGGGCCGGGAACAGCATCAGCATCGCCAGAACCAGAAGCTGGCACAGGATGAAGGGCACCACGCCCAGGTACATCTGCGGCGTGCGGATGTCGGCCGGGGCGATGCCCCGCAGGTAGAAGATGGACGGCGCCATGGGCGGCGTCAGGTACGAGCTTTGCAGGATCACGAACACCATCATGGCGAACCAGATGGGGTCGATGGCCCGGGCATCGATCAGCGGCACGAAAAGCGGCAGGCAGATCAGCAGCACCGACACCCATTCCAGGATGAACCCGGCGATGAACACGATGCCCAGCAGCAGCAGGATCAGCCCGGCGTCGGGCAGGTTGGAATGGTCGACCATGGTGGCCACCAGGTCGTTGCCGCCCAGGGCCCGGAACACCGACGAGAACAGCGAGCCGCCGACCACGATCAGCAGGATCATGCTGGTCAGGCGCAGGGCATTGGCCATGGCGTCGATCACCAGCCGGGGCCGCAGGGTGCGGTACAGCAGCGACAGGATGACCGCCCCCAGGCAACCCAGCGAGGCGGCCTCGGTGGGACTGGCGATGCCGAAGAAGATGGCCCCCAGCACCGCCACCACCAGGAAGATGGCCGGAAACAGGCCGGTCATGACGATGCCCAGGGCCTGGGTGAACGGCAGGGGCGCGCGCCGCTGGGCCGGCGTCTGGCGGCGGAAGCCCAGCCCGCGCAGGAAGATGTACGCCATGAACAGGCCGACCATGATGATCCCGGGGATCAGCGCCGCCGAGAACAGCTTGCCGACGGAAATGTTGGCCACCGAGGCATAGACGATCAGCACCAGCGACGGCGGGATCATGGTGCCCAGCGAGCCGCCGGCGCAGATGGTGCCAGCGATCAGGTCATGGGGATAGTTCTGCCGTCGCATGGAGGGAATGGCCATCATGCCGATCATCACCTCCACCGCGCCGACGATGCCGGTGGTGGCGGCGATCATGGTGGCCATGGCCATGCTGGCCAGGGCCAGGCCGCCGGGCAGGCGCCCCACCAGCAGTTCCATGGCGCCGAACAGGCGTTCGGCGATGCCGCACCGTTCCAGGATGCAGCCCATCAGGATGAACGGCGCCACGGCCGTGAGGACGAACGAGGTGGCGGTGTCCTGCACCACGTTGAACATGTGGATGCCGATGCGCTCGCCATAGAGCGCCAGGCCGAAGCCGATGCCGGTGACGATCAGCGACAGGGAAACCTGGAACCCCAGCAGCAGCAGCACGAACACCGTGGGGAACATGAGAATCGCCAGGGTCTCATGTTCCATGGGCGGCGCCCCCCAGCGCTTCGCCGATGCGCAGCAGCCCCAGGGCCGCCACCGACAGGACCAGGGCCGCGAAGCCCAGGGTCAGCGCCGCCAGGAACGGCCAGATCAGGGGTTCCCAGGCGCTGGCCGTCTGCACGCTGCCGCGTTCGAAGGCGCGCACCGATTTCTCGAACGCCGACAGGGTGCCGATGCCCAGGGCGGGCACCACCAGGCCCAGGTAGAACAGGGCCTGCAGGCCGGCCCGCAGGCGCGGCGGAAAGTGGTTGCTGAACACGTCGATGCGCACGTGCCCGTCCCGGTGCAGGGTCCAGGCCATGGCCAGGGTGAAGATGGCGCCGTTCAGCATGAAGCTGATGTCGCCGACCCAGATGGTGGGCGCGCCGATGGCCCGGCGCATGAAGATCTCGTACAGGGTGGCCGCGATCATGGCGACCAGGAACAGGCCGGCGATGCCCGCCAGCCCCGCGGCGGCGAACCGGAACGCCCGTTCCAAACCGCTTGCCGCGCGGAACAGAATTCCGCGCGGCCCGGCGGCCGTGGCCAAGGGTCCCGGCGCGCCGTCGGTGGGCGTCATTTCGGCGTGATGCCCGGCTGGTAGTCGTACACCAGGTAGCCGGCGTTGGCCTGCCAGTAGTCCTGGAAGTCGAAGATGGAGTGGGCCACCTTCAGGGCCAGTTCGTCGCCGGCCGATTCGCGCAGGGCCCATTCCCGGGCCTTCTTGCGGGCCTCGACCACGAAGGCGTCGTCGATCTTCACGAACTCGTTGCCGCCGCCGCGCATTTTGTCCAGGGCCGCCAGATCGGCCATGATCATGCTGGTCAGGCTGCGGTGGAAGGCCAGTTCCGCCGCCAGGGTCATCTTCTGGCGGATGTCGGCCGGCAGGCTGTTCCACTTGTCGGTGGTCATCACCGTCTCGAAGGCCCAGGCCGGGGCCTGGATGCCGGGATATTCGATGTACTTGGCGATTTCCTGGAAGCCGATCTTGGCGTTTTCCGACGGGGTGGAATATTCCGCCATGTCCAGGGCGCCCTTTTCAAGCATGCCGTAGATTTCCGACCCGGCCACCACGGTGGGCGCGGCGCCCCAGGCTTCCTTCACGATGGCCGCCCAGTTGCCCAGGGTGCGGAACCGCTTGCCCTTCAGGTCGGCGCCGTTGCGGATCGGCACGTTCGAATGGGCGAAGAATTCCGACGGCCCCAGCGAGGTGACCAGGGCGTGCAGGCCCATCTTCTTGGCCCGGTGTTCCTGCCACAGTTCCAGGCCGCCGCCGTTGTACAGCCAGGCGCCGTAGCTGTCGACGCCCAGGCCGGTGGGGAACGACGCGATCATGGCATTCACCACGTCCTTGGTGCCCAGGAAGATGGGCGTGGTCTGGGCCATGTCGATCAGCCCGTCCTCCACCGCCTCGTGCAGCTTCAGCACGCTGCCCACGGTGCCCGCCGGCAGGATCTCGATGCTCACCTTGCCGTCGGTGAGCTGGCCCACCAGGTCGACGAAGGGCTTCGCCATGTCCTTGTAGTAGATGCTGTTCTCGTTCGAGATGATCGCCATCTTGAGATCGAATTCCGCCGCCTTCGCCCCAAGAGCGAAACACGACAGGGCCAGGCTGGCCGCCACCACGGCCGATTTGTAACGCATTCCAGGTCGCACGGTCCGCTCTCCTTTTCCGATGCCTCGTCGCCATTTTTCGTGGTTCGTTATACGATATAACATAAGGTCCCCCGGCCGCTCGGCACCCGATGATACCGCTTGCCCCGGGACCCTGTTGTGGAATATGTCATAACAAATAACATTTGACAATCACGTGAAGGAACGGAGCCGCGATGCGGAACGAACCCTCGCTGGACACCCGGGCCGAGATGCATCGGCTGATGGTCACCACCCGCGCCATCGAGATCCGCCTGGGCGAGATGTTCCGGGACGGCCAGACGCGCGGGCCCATCCACCGCTGCGACGGCCAGGAGGCGGTGGGCGTGGGCGCCACCCAGGCCCTGGGCGACGAGGACTACGTGACCACCACCCACCGGGGCCACCACGTGTACGTGGGCCGGGGGCTGGAACCGCGCCGCATCATCGCCGAGATCTTCGGCCGCGCCACCGGCTATTGCGGCGGGCGCGGCGGCCACATGCTGGTGGGCGATGCCTCGCGCGGCATGCTGGGCGGCAACGCCATCGTCGGCGCCGGCATCCCGGCGGCCACGGGCATGGCGCTGTCCATCAAGGTGCGCGGCGACAACCGGGTGGCCATGACCGTGTTCGGCGACGGCGCGGCGCAAACGGGCATCTGCCACGAAGCCATGAACATGGCCGGCCTGTGGAAGCTGCCGGTGGTGTTCCTGCTGGAAAACAACCGCTACGGCCTGACCGTGCCGCAATCGGGCCAGTCGGCCACCGACCACCTGGTGGACCGGGCCACCGGCTACGGCATGCCGGGCACGGTGGTGGACGGCAACGACGTGGGGGCCGTGTACGCCGCCGCCGCCGAAGCCATCGACCGGGCCCGGAAGGGCGAGGGCCCGACCCTGATCGAGGCCCGCACCTACCGGGTGGAAGGGTTCTCCACGTCCGACATGGGCGGCTACCAGGACCCGGACGAGGTGGCCCGCTGGCGCGCCCGCGACCCCATCGCCCTGTCGGCCGAGGGGCTGCGCGACGCCCTGGGCGACAACCTGCTGGCGCGGATCGAGGCCGACGCCCGCGCGGCGGTGGACGAAGCCTTCAAGCAGGCCCTGGCCGACCCCCTGCCCGAATTCACCCTTCACGCCGCCAGCGCCCCCTATGCGGGAGGCCCACGATGACCGTCATGCGCTATGCCGAAAGCCTGAACGCCGCCCTGCGCGAGGAGATGGCGCGGGACCCCAACGTGTTCGTGTTCGGCGAGGACATCGGCACCTACGGCGGCGTGTTCAAGGTGACCCGGGACCTGAACGGGGAATTCCCCGGCCGGGTGTTCGACACCCCCATTTCCGAACAGGCCCTCACCGCCATGGCCGTCAGCGCCGCCATGACCGGCACCCGCCCGGTGCTGGAAATCATGTACGCCGACTT
Source organism: Rhodobacterales bacterium (assembly GCA_020446745.1). Lineage (GTDB taxonomy): Bacteria > Pseudomonadota > Alphaproteobacteria > Rhodospirillales > JACKKN01 > JAGREA01. The sequence goes on from JAGREA010000053.1 coordinate 15,987, forward strand.
CATGCCGCTGACGCTCGATGCCCTGATCAACCAGGCCTCGGTGTTTTCCTACGTGTGGGAGGGCCAGGTGGACATCCCCTTCGTGCTGCGCACCCAGGGCGGCGGCGGCGTGGGCACGGGGGCCCAGCACGCCAAATCGCTGGATGCCCTGGTGGCCATGATCCCGGGTCTGAAGGTGGTGGCGCCGGTCACCCCGGCCGACGCCAAGGGCCTGCTGAAGGCGGCCATCCGCGACAACGGGCCGGTGATCGTGCTGGAGCACAAGCTGCTGTACAACACCCGGGGCGAGGTGCCCGACGGCGACGACCTTCTGGTGGAGATCGGCCGGGCCCGCACCGTGCGCGAGGGCGCCGACGTGTCGGTCTTCGCCACGTCGCGCATGGTGCTGGAAGCGGAACAGGCGGCCGAAGCCCTGGCCGCCGAGGGCGTGTCGGCCGAGGTGATCGACCTGCGCACCCTGCGGCCCCTGGACCTGGACGCCATCGTCACCTCCATCGCCAAGACCCACCACGCGGTGGTGGTCAACGAGGGCTGGGGCTTCAACGGCTACGCGGCCGAGCTGTCGGCCACCATCATGGACCACGCCTTCGACCTGCTGGACGCCCCCGTGGCCCGGGTGACCATGCCCGACATGCCGATCCCCTATGCCGAGCCCCTGGAATCCCAGGTCATCCCCAACGCCGCGCGCATCGCCGAAGCGGCGCGCCGGGTTCTGGCCTGAGGCGGCGGCCATGGCGGTTGCGGTCAAGGTTGGCGCCATTGCCGGGGAATACATGGAATCGGTGCTGGTCACCGGCTGGTTCGCCCAGGTGGGCGACCCGGTGCGGGCCGGCGACCTGCTGCTGGAAATCGAAACGGCCAAGGCGGCCATCGAGGTTCCCTGCCCCGCCGACGGGGTGCTGAACGCCATCCGCGTGGAAGCCGGCGAGGAAGTGCCCGTCAGCACCGTGCTGGCCCTGATCGGCATCGATGCCGACGACCTGGACGAGGACGCCA
>JAGREA010000469.1 GCA_020446745.1 Rhodobacterales bacterium
CCTGTCCCGGTTCCTGTCCCGGTTCCTGTCCCGGTTCCTGTCCCGGCCGATGGGACCGGACCGGCCCTTTGAGAATTGTTCGTAATTGCGTTATTTTGGGAAGGAAAAGAACGCCCGGGCAGGCGGTGGCGCCCGATCCTTTCCCGGGCTTGACTCATAAATCGGTATTGTGGTACTGATTTACATATTAAGACCCGGGCATACACGGGTCATGCAAGCCCCCAAAGGACACATAAGGGTCGACCGGAACCGGCCACGGGCCGGACGACGGAACCCTGGGGGCGGGGATCAGGAAACCAAGGGGCCAAGAACCATGACCACATCCGCACACCGCTGGACCATGACCGCGCAGGGCCAACCCCTGGAGCGGGAGACCTTCGACCCCGGACAGCCCGACGCCGGCGAGGTGGTGGTCAAGATTGCCGGCTGCGGCGTCTGCCACACGGACCTGGGCTTCTTCTATGACGGCGTGCGCACCAACCAGCCCCTGCCCCTGGCCCTGGGCCACGAGATCAGCGGCCACGTGACGGCCGCCGGCCCCGGCGCCGAGAACTGGATCGGCCGGGCGGTGATCATCCCCGCCGTCATCCCCTGCGGCACCTGCGACCTGTGCCGGAAGGGCAAGGGCACCATCTGCCGCAGCCAGGTCATGCCCGGCAACGACATCCAGGGCGGTTTCGCCACCCACATCCGCGTGCCGGCCCACGGCCTGTGCCCGGTGGACGAGGGCCGCCTGGCCCAGGTGGGCCTGCAACTGGCCGACGTGTCGGTGGTGGCCGATGCCGTGACCACGCCGTACCAGGCCGTCACCCAGGCCGAGGTGTGGCCCGGCAGCCTGGCCGTGGTCATCGGCGTGGGCGGGGTGGGCGGCTACGCGGCGCAGATCGCCAAGGCCTTCGGCGCCACCGTGGTGGCCGTGGACGTGGATGCCGCCAAGCTGGAGGCCATCCAGGGCAAGGGCGCCGACGCCACCTTCAATGCCGGCGAGATGTCGGGCCGCGACCTGAAGAAGGCCATCGGCGCCTTCGCCAAGGAAAACGGCCTGCCCCTGACCGAATGGTTCATCTTCGAATGTTCCGGCACCGGCCCGGGCCAGGAAACGGCCTATGGCCTGCTGGTCCACGGCGCCACCCTGTCGGTGGTGGGCTTCACCATGGCCAAGGTGGAACTGCGGCTGTCCAACCTGATGGCCTTCCACGCCCGCGCCCTGGGCAACTGGGGCTGCACGCCCGAGCACTATCCGGGCGCCCTGGAGCTGGTGCTGGACGGCAAGGTGGACGTGGGCTCGTTCGTCGAACAACGCCCCCTGGACGACATCAACGCCGTGTTCCAGGCCGTGCACGACCACCAGATCCAGCGCCGCGTGGTGCTGGTGCCCTGAGCAACGAACAACGCCAAGAAACACCGGAAAAGCAGGACGAAGCCATGACCGAGACCACCGCCGCCATCGCCCAGCGCACCGCGCCCGAAGACCTGATCGACCACAACCTGGTGCCGTTCCAGGTCGTCCCCGGCATCCTGTACGACAAGCGCCCGGCCAAGCGGGCCGACGGCTCGGTGGCCGAGGGCCTGTTCAACGTGTGGATCACCCTGGACAACCCGAAGCAGTACAACTCCTACACCACCGAGATGGTGAAGGGCGCCATCCTGGCCTTCCGCGCCGCCTCCATCGACCGCTCGATCAACGCCGTGGTGTTCACGGCCACCGGCGACAAGGCCTTCTGCACCGGCGGCAACACCAAGGAATACGCCGAGTACTACGCCGGCAACCCGCAGGAATACCGCCAATATATGCGTCTTTTCAACGACATGGTGTCGGCGATCCTCGGCTGCGACAAGCCGGTGATCTGCCGCGTCAACGGCATGCGCATCGGCGGCGGCCAGGAAATCGGCATGGCCTGCGACTTCTC
>JAGREA010000470.1 GCA_020446745.1 Rhodobacterales bacterium
CCACTACTTCTATCCCGACGGCGTGGCCGCCGTGCGCCTGGGGGCGTTGCTGGACCGGCCGGTGGTGATCACCGCCCGGGGCACGGACCTGAACGTGCTGCCCGACTTCCCCGGCCCGCGGCGCCAGATCATCGACGCCGCCCGGCGCGCCGCCGGCCTGGTCACCGTGTCGGCGGCCCTGCGCGACCGGCTGGCGGACCTGGGCATCCCGGCCGACCGGGTGCGGGTGCTGCGCAACGGCGTCGACATGGCGCGCTTCCACCCCGGCGACCGGGAAGACCGGCGCCGGCGGTTCGGCCTGGACGGCCCCACGGTGGTGTCGGTGGGCAACCTGGTGCCGCTGAAGGGCCACGACCTGGTGATCCGCGCCCTGGCCGACCTGCCGCCCGACACCCGCCTGCTGATCGCCGGCGACGGCCCCGAACGGGCCGCCCTGGAAGGCCTGGCCGGGTCCCTGGGCCTGGCCGGGCGGGTGACCCTGATGGGCCGGGTGGCGCCCGCCGACATGCCGGCGCTGTACGGCGCCGCCGACGTGCTGGTCCTGGCCTCCAGCCGCGAGGGCCTGCCCAACGTGCTGCTGGAGGCCCTGGCCAGCGGCACGCCCGTGGTCTCCACCCGGGTGGGCGGCACGCCCGAGGTGGTCACCGCGCCCCAGGCCGGACGCCTGGTGGCGGACCGCACGCCCCAGGCCCTGGCCGCCGCCCTGGCCGACGTCCTGCATGCGCCACCGGACCGGGCGGCGACCCGGGCTTTCGCCGAACGCTTCGGCTGGGCCGCCACGACCGGCGGCCAGATCGCCCTGTTCCAGGAAATCCTGAATGGAAACAGGGCCTTTGGTGACCAAAAGGGAACGCCCCAGGGCCTTGAGACCCCGCCCAAGGCGGAGTAGGCTGATGCCGGCGGTGGACTCGGGCGGGACGTCCCCGTCCGAACAGGAATTTCAATCGGGACTGGTGAAGCATGGTGGGATCCAAATTTCGGCCGGCGTCCTTGTGGACTCGGCCCCTCGTCCTTGCCTTCGGCCTGGCGGCCGCGCTGGCCCTGTCCGCCTGCGAGGAAGACGCCAACGTGGCCGGCGGCAGCGCCAACATCCAGGAGCTGATCGCCAAGGCCACCAAGTTCCACGCCGAAGGCAACTACCGGGCCAGCATCATCGAGCTGAAGAACGCCCTGCAGAAAAACGGCCGCAGCCCCGACGCCCGCATGCTGCTGGGCCGCATCTACCTGGAACTGGGCGATCCCCAGGGCGCCGAGGCCGAATTCATCCGCGCCCGCGACCTGGGCACGCCCAAGCTTGTGGTCACCCGGCCCCTGGGCCGGGCCATGCTGGCGCGGCGCAAGTACCAGGACGTGCTGGACACCTTCCCGTTCGATGAAAAGGCGCCGGCGGCGCTGCGGGCCACGGTGCTGGCCCTGCGCGGCGAGGCCCACCGCAACCTGATGGACATGGACCAGGCCAAGGCGGACCTGAACAAGGCCCTGGAGTTCAACCCGGGCGAGACCCTGGCCCACCTGGGTCTGGCCCGCGTGGCCATGACCGAAGACCGCATGAAGGATGCCCAGTTCGAACTGAAGTCCCTGCGGCGGCTGGCCCCCGACGACCCCGAGGTGATGGCCCTGAAGGGCGACATCGAATACGCCCAGGGCGATTTCGCCACCTCGGAAGCCACCTTCCAGGCCATCGTCGACGCCCGGCCCGACAACCCCCTGCCCATCGTGCCCCTGGCCCGGGCCATGATCGCCGCGGGCAAGATCGACGAGGCCAACGAGCGCCTGGACCGGGTGCTGAAGATTCTGCCCAAGCATCCGGGGGCGCTGTACCTGCGGGCCCTGGGCGCCTATTCCAAGAAGGACTACGCCCTGACCGAGAACCTGAGCCAGCGGGTTCTGGCCATCGCGCCCAAGCACCTGCCCAGCGAACTGCTGGCCGGGGCCTCCAGCTATGGCCTGCAGCATTACGAGGCGGCGGCCCACTACCTGGGCAACTACGTGGGCCAGGTGCCGGGCAACACCATGGCCCGGCGCCTGTACGGCGCGGCGCTGATGCGCCAGGGCCGGGGCAGCGAGGCCCTGAAGGTGCTGGAGCCCATGGTCGGCACGGCGCCCGACGACGAAACCCTGCTGGCCATGGTGGGCACGGCGGCCCTGCAGGGCCGCGACTTCAAGACCAGCAAGGACTATTTCGAGAAGATCGCCAGCCTGAAGCCCGACGACGCCCCCACCCGGGCCCGCCTGGGCGCCCTGAAGATCGGCATGGGCGAGGTGGACCAGGGGGTCAAGGACCTGGAAAAGGCCCTGGAACTGGACCCCAGCCTGGACCGCGCCGCCGTGGCCCTGTTCGCCGCCCACTTCCGGGAAAAGAAGTACCAGCGGGCCCTGGACGTGGCCAAGTCCATCCAGGCCAGCCGGCCCGACGCGGCCATCGGCTTCACCATGGCCGGCATCGCCCATTTCGCCATGGAGAACCGCGACGCGGCCCGGGATTCCTTCACCAAGGCCCTGGAAATCTCGCCCGGGGCGCCGGACGCCAGCGAGAACCTGGCCAACCTGGAAATCCAGGACGGCAACGTGGACAAGGCCCGGGCCCTGTTCGAGCGGGTGCTGGAAGACCACCCCGACAACGTGAAGATCCTGCTGCGCCTGGCCAGCCTGGACGAGGCCCAGGGCGACCGGGCCCAGGCCCGCCAGCGGGTGTCCAAGGCCATGGAGCTGGAACCCCGCGGCGCCCTGCCCCGCATCGCCATGGCGCGGCTGATGCTGCGCGAGAACCAGCCCCTGAAGGCCCTGGACACGGCCCAGGCGGTGGTCCGCGAATATCCCGACAACGTGCCCCTGCTGACGGTCATCGCCCAGGCCCAGCTGGCCGCCGACCAGCCGGCCGACGCCGCCGTGACCCTGCGCAAGCTGGTGGCCGCCCGGCCCAAGGTGGTGGACCTGCACCAGCTTCTGGCCACCGCCTACCGGCGCACCGGCGACGCCAAGCGGTTCGGCGAGGAGGTGGACAAGATCCTGGAGCTGAACCCCGATCACGTGGGCGCCCTGATGACCAAGGTGCGCCTGGTCGCCAACAACAAGCAGTTCGACCAGGCCCATGACCTGCTGGCGCGGGTCAAGAAGCTGTCGCCGAACGACCCCAAGGTGACCCACCTGGAAGGCACCGTGGAGATCAGCCAGGGCAACCTGGATAAGGGCATCACCCTGCTGCGCCAGGCCCAGAAGGCCGAAACCACGCCCAGCCGCACCCTGTCCCAGGCCCTGACCGCGGCCCTGTGGGCGGCCGACCGCCGCGACGAGGCCTTCGAGGAGGCCGAAACCTGGCTGCGCAAGACGCCCAGCGACCATCCCTTCCGCCTGGCCCTGGGCAACCGCTACCTGGCCCTGGACCGCATGGCCGACGCCGAGCGCCACTTCGCCAAGCTGGTGGAACTGGAACCCAAGAGCTGGTCGGCGCGCAACAACCTGGCCTGGGTGCTGATGAAGCAGGGCGCCTACGAGCGCGCCCGGTCGGAAGCCGAACAGTCCCTGGAGCTGTCGCGCAACAACCCGGACGTCATGGACACCCTGGCCCTGATCCTGATGGCTTCGGGCGACACGGGCCGGGCCGTGGACCTGTTGCGCACGGCGGCGCGGGCGCGGCCCGATTCGCCCACCATCCACTACCATTACGCCAAGGCCCTGGCCCAGAACGGCGATCCGGACGAGGCCAAGGCCGTGCTGGGCAAGGTGCTGACGGACAACACGGCCTTTGGCGAACGCAAGGATGCCGAGGCCCTGCTGAAGGAACTGGGCGGCTGACCGCCATCGCCATGTGACAACCCATCCGACGTGCGGGCCCCGGCCCGTGCGCGGATGGAAGGAACCGGAAAGTCCTGGGAGCCGATCCACCCCGATGCTACCCTCTGGGTGCCGGGATCGGACGTCGGCAGACTTCAAGACCGAGGAATGGGTATGACCGATACGAACCGCTCCGCCGAACGGCGCCGTTTTTCCGTGGCCCGGCCCCCCCGCCGCCTGGGTGCCCTGGTCCTGGCCTCGGTCCTGGGGCTGGGCGTCCTGACCGGGTGCGACGACGGCCCCGCCGTGGTCACCCAGTCCGTGGAAAGCCTGGTGCAGTCGGCCCAGGAAAGCCTCGGCAAGGAGGATTTCAACGCCGCCTACATCCACCTGCGCAACGCCCTGAAGCGCGAGCCCAACAACGCCCCGGCGCGGCTGCTGATGGCCCGCCTGGACATCGACATGGGCAACCCCCTGGGCGCCGAGGGCGAGCTGATCCGGGCCCGCGAGGTGGGGGCGGACCCCAACGTGGCGACGCTGCTGATGGCCGAGGCCTACCGCATGACCGGGCGCCACGAAAAGATCCTCAAGGATCTGAAGCTGACCGACGAGGCGACCCCGGACCAGCGGGCCGAACTGCTGGCCTGGCAGGCCATCGCCCACACCCTGGACAACGACATCCCCGGCGCCTCGGGCGCCCTGACCGAAGCCGACAAGCTGGCGCCGGACAACCTGTACGTGGCCATTGCCAAGGGCCGGCTGGCCATCATCGCCAAGGACAAGGTGTCGGCCCGCGCCATGGTCGAAAAGGCCGAAAAAATCGATGCCAAGGCCATCGAGACCCTGATGCTGAAGGCCGACGTGGCGTTTCTGGACCAGGACTTCAAGGGCATCGAGGCCATCCTGGCCCCGGCCATGAAGAACCGCCCCCAGCACCCGGGCCTGATCGGTGGCCTGGCCCGGGCGGAAATCGAACTGGGCGAGTACGACAAGGCCGAAAAGCGCCTGAAAACCTTCCTGAACCGCTACAAGGGCCATGCGGAAAGCCTGTACATGCTGGCCGAATCGTCGCTGCGCCAGCAGGATTTCAAGGCCGCCGACCAGTACGCCAAGGAGGCCCTGGCCAACACCCCGGGCCACATGGGCGCCCAGCTTGTGGCCGGCATCGCCAACGCCGCCATGGGCCAGTTCGAGCAGGCCCAGCGCTATCTGGTGGGCTACCTGGCCGACCGCCCCAAGAGCGTGTCCGGGCGGCGCTACTACGCCGTGTCGCTGATGAGCCTGGGCCGGCCCGACGAGGCCCGCAAGATTCTGGCGGAACTGGTCGATGAGGGCGACGAATCCGCCCTGCACCGGCAGCTTCTGGGCAAGGCGGCGGTGCAGATGAAGGACTTCGAGGACAGCGAGAAGCAGCTGTCCCGGGCCGTCGACCTGGACCCCAACTCGCTCAGCTACCGCCTGCAGCTCAGCTCGGTGCTGGCCTCCCAGGGCCGCATCGACGACGCCATCACCAACCTGGAAAAGGCGCTGGAGATCGACCCCACGGCCCGGGAAACCAACCTGGCCCTGTTCCGCACCTACCTGGCCGGCAAGCGCATGGATGAAGCGGTGGCCTTCGCCCGGGACCTGCAAGGCCGCGAGGGACAGCAGGCCTTCGGCGCCACGCTGGAAGCCATCGCCCTGTTCCTGGGCGGCAAGCTGGACGAGGCCCAGGCCGTGTTCGAGCGGGTGCTCGAGGAAAATCCCGGCGAGCCCAAGGCCAGCCGCAACATGGCCAAGCTGCTGGCCATGCGCGGCCAGCGGAAGGAAGCCATCAAGGTGCTGCTGAAGGCCAACGAACGGCAGCCCCGGAACGTGGAAGCCCTGCTAGACCTGGCCCACCTGACGGCCAAGGAAGGCCTGTTCGACAAGGCCAACGACTGGGCGGAGCGGGCCCGCCAGGTGGATTCCCGCGACCTGCGGCCCACCGTGGCCCTGGCCCGCCTGGCCCTGCTGGAAAAGAAATGGGGCGTGGCCCACAGCCGGGCCCAGAGCGCCCTGCTGGAATTCCCCGACAACCCGGAACTGCTGACCGTGCTGGGCGAGGCCCAGTTGATGCAGGGACAGGCCCAGGCCGCCGTCAACGTGCTGGAACAGGCCACCAAGGCCCAGCCCCTGGCCACCACGTCCTATGTTCTGCTGGGGCGGGCCTACGAGGACCTGGGCGACCAGCGCAACGCCGTCGAGGCCTACCGCAAGGCCCTGACCCTGAACGACAACCAGTACGGGGCGCGGCGCAACCTGATCAAGGTGCTGCTGGGCCTGAAGGAATACGACGCCGCCAAGACCGAAATCGACACCCTGGCCAAGCTGGTGCCCGATTCCCAGTCGGTGCCGGAAACCCGGGCCTGGTACGAGCTTGCCCAGGGCCGCCACGAGGAGGCGCGGCGCATCCTGCGCACGGCCAAGGCCAAGGTGGACGTGCCCAGCCGTTCGCTGATGGCCCTTCTGGCCTCGCTGGAATGGGAACTGGGCAACCGCGACGGCGCCAATGCCCTGTGGCTCGAATGGCTGAAGAAGGTGCCCGACGACAACGAGGCCAAGACCGTCCTGGGCGGCAACTATCTGGCCATGGGGCGGTGGACCGATGCCGAAGCCCTGTACCGGGCCATGCTGAAGGACGTGCCGGAAAGCTGGAGCGTGAACAACAACCTGGCCTGGGCCCTGTTCAAGCAGGGCCACGATCAGGAGGCCCTGCCCCTGGCCCAGAAGGCCGCCAACCTGGCGCCCCGGGTGGCCGTGGTGCTGGACACCCTGGGTACCATCCTGCTGGACATGAAGCAGCCGCAGCAGGCCCTGGGCCCGCTGCAGAAGGCCGCCGACGTGGCCCCGGGCAACGCCGGCATCCAGTACCGGCTGGCCTTGGCCCTGTCGGAGACCGGCGACGTGCAGACGGCCCGGTACGTGCTGAAAAGCCTGATGCTGCTGGACAAGCCCTTCGCCGAGCGAGCCGACGCCGAAGCCCTTTACGCCAAACTCGAGAACCCCTAGGACGCGCCGGGAGCGGGCCATGTCAGAGCAAGGAACCACCACCGAACCCATGGCCGGTCCGGCGCCGAACGCCAGCCTGCGTGACCTGTACGAGACCTATTTCGAAGCCATACCGGCCGATACGGCAGACCTGAAGCGGGAGGTGTTCCGCCTGCGTTATCAGGTGCTGTGCGTGGAACACGGGTACTTCACGCCGGACGAACTGCCGGACCAGATGGAGCAGGACCACCACGACGACCATTCGGCCCACTGCCTGCTGATCCACAAGCCCACGGGCAACCTGGCCGGCACGGTGCGTCTGGTGCTGCCCAAGGAACCGGCGCCGGGCCATGGCCTGCCCATCCAGGAATATTGCCGCGACCCCCTGATCCAGGATGCGGCGGCCTTTCCGGTCCTGCAAATGGGCGAGATATCGCGCCTCAGCGTTTCCAAGCAGTTCCGCCGGCGTGTGACGGATACCGAGTACCCCGACGCCCTGGACGACAACATCGGCCAGCCCCGGCGCGAGGGGGAGATCCGCCGCCTGATGCCCCACATCACCCTGGGCCTGATGCAGGGCGTGCTGCGCATGTGCGTGGAAAACAACCTGCCCTACGTGTGCGCCAGCATGGAAGCCCAGCTACTGCGCCTGCTGGCCCGGGTGGGCATCCGGTTCGACAACATCGGCCCGCCGGTGGAACTGTTCGGCCTGCGCCAGCCCTGCTACCGCAAGGGCACCGAGCTGCTGGACGAGGTGCGGCGGGAACACCCCGACGTATGGGACGTGCTGACCGTGGGCGGCACCTACGCCGCGGCCCTGGAGGCCCTGTCCGGGTCCCATTGACCCGGCTCACTTCTTCCGACGCCGCCCCTTCCCCCATTTGCTGTTCGACCGACCACCGGCCCGCCTGGGTGGGCGCTGGAGTCTGCTGACATCCTCCGGTATCCCAAGCCCCCGATCCCGGCGGGCGTCCGAGGGCCCCTTGCGGCGCCCCACCAACAGGGCAAAAAAAACTGGAGGC
>JAGREA010000471.1 GCA_020446745.1 Rhodobacterales bacterium
CCAGGACGAGATCAACGAGCTGTTCAACCCCGAGGACGGCGAATCCGAGACCGCGGGCAGCCAGGACTGATCGGCCCCGGTCCCGCGGCCCCGTTCAACTGATCGCCGTTTAGAGGTAGCTGCGGGCCAGTTCCTCGGCGATCTGCACCGTGTTCAGCGCCGCGCCCTTGCGCAGGTTGTCGGCCACGATCCACAGGTTCAGGCCGTTCTCGACGGTCGGGTCGCGGCGGATGCGGCTGACGTAGACGGGGTCCTCGCCGGCGCATTCCACCGGGGTCACGTAGCCCTCGTCGGCGCGGTGGTCGACCACCACCACACCCGGCGCGTTGCGCAGGATGTCGCGGGCCTTGTCCTCGTCCAGGGGCTTCTCGAACTCCAGGTTCACCGCCTCGGCGTGGCCGATGAAGATGGGCGCGCGCACGCAGGTGGCCGTGACCTTGATGTCCGGGTCCAGGATCTTGCGCGTCTCGACCCCCATCTTCCACTCTTCCTTGGTCGAGCCGTCGTCCATGAACACGTCGATGTGCGGGATCACGTTGAAGGCGATCTGCTTGGTGAACTTGCTCTGGTACGTGTGCGGCGGCTCGTTGGCGTAGATGCCCCGGGTCTGGTTGAACAGCTCGTCCATGGCCTCCTTGCCGCCGCCGGACGTGGACTGGTAGGTGGAGACCACCACCCGCTTGATGCGCGCCACGTCGTGCAGGGGCTTCAGCGCCACCACCATCTGGATGGTCGAGCAGTTGGGGTTGGCGATGATGCCGCGCTTGGTGTACCCGGCAATGGCCTGCGGGTTGACCTCGGGCACCACCAGGGGCACGTCCGGGTCCATGCGGAAGTACGACGTGTTGTCGACCACCACGGCGCCGGCCTCGGCGGCGCGGGGCGCGAACTGGGCCGACACCTTGGCCCCCGGCGACGACAGCACGATGTCCGTGCCCTTGAAGTCGTAGGTGGCCAGGTCGTGGATCTTCAGCACGCGGTCCTCGCCCATGGAGACCTCGCGCCCCACCGACCGTTCCGAGGCCAGCGCCACCACCTCGTCGGCGGGAAAGTCGCGCTGGTCCAGGATCTGCAGCATCTCGCGGCCCACGTTGCCCGTGGCGCCGACGACGGCGACCTTGAAACCCATCTTCTCAACTCCGTTCTAGTGCGGCCCCTTGGCCTTCCGCGCCGCCCTGCCCAACGGCAAAACCCGCGGAAGCATTCCGCGGGCCCGATCGTTGCGACAAACGACGATACCGGCCCGCGTCAGCGCGGGGTGGTGGTTTTCGTCTTGGTGGTGGTGGTGGCGGACGCGCGCAGGACCGGCGCCGGGGCATCCGCCCGGACCGTCTGGTCATGCTTGGCTTCGCGCGCGTTGAACATGCTCGGCTCTCTCGTTCCGCCTGGAAGGGACCAATAGCGGAACCCGTAGATTTGCGCAAGATGTAACCGTGCCGGCACGAACGCCCATGGCCCTTGACTGGGGCACGGCGGCGGCCATGATGGCCCCGAGCCTGCGATAAAAAATTGTCACCAAAAACGTGCTCTGGTAGAA
>JAGREA010000472.1 GCA_020446745.1 Rhodobacterales bacterium
GTGGTGGTCGTGCCCGAGATGTTGCGGGCCTCGTAGAAGGCCAGGACTTCCTCGCCGACCTTGGTCTCGATCTCGCGCTGCACCGGGTGGAATTTCCACGGCAGCTTGTGGTTCACGTTGGAATCGAAGCGCACCTTGATGACCCGCGCTCCGGGCGCCGCCTTGTGCGTCTCCTCCACCGTTTCCCGACCCGGGGTGCCGCCATAGCCCGTGACCTTGCAGAACAGCTTGTACAGCGGCACGGAGGCGAAGGACAGGCCGACCATGCCGCCGACGACGCCCAGCAGCACCAGGGCGGTCGCGCCGTTGCGGGCGCGGCCGCGGCCGGTGCGGGATCTGTCGCTGGAAGCCATCTGCCCTCGTCCTCCCGGCCGGCCGGTCACTCGGCCGGCTGGCGGCCCGTCATGTCGGGCGTTTCCTCGAAGGTGTGGAACGGCGCCGGCGAATCGACGGTCCATTCCAGGGGCGTCGCGCCCTCGCCCCACTGGTTGGCGGCCACCTTCTCCTTGGCGGCGAAGGTGCGCCAGATCACCAGGAAGAACAGCACCGTCCCGACGATGGTGATGACGGCGCCGATGGAGCTGACGAAGTTCCACCCGGCGTAGGCGTCGGGATAGTCGGGGATACGGCGCGGCATGCCGGCCAGGCCCGAGAAGTGCTGCGGGAAGAACAGGACGTTGATGCCGACGACGAACACCCAGAACTGCAGGGTGGCGAGCTTCTTGGGGTACTGGTACCCGCTCATCTTGCCGATCCAGTAGTAGTACCCGCCCATCATGGCCAGGATCGCCGCCAGGCCCATGACGTAGTGGAAGTGCGCCACCACGTAGTAGGTGTCGTGCAGCACCAGGTCGGCGCTGGCGTTGGCCAGGGTCACGCCGGTGACGCCGCCGACCACGAACAGGAAGATAAAGGCGATGGCGTACAGCATCGGCACCTCGAACTTGATCGAGCCGCCCCACATGGTCGCCAGCCAGCTGAAGATCTTCACGCCCGTCGGCACGGCGATGACCATGGTCGCCAGGGTGAAGTAGGCCCGCGTGTTGACGTTGAAGCCGATGGTGTACATGTGGTGCGCCCACACGACGAAGCCCACCACGCCGATGGCCGACATGGCGTAGGCCATGCCCAGGTAGCCGAACACGGGCTTGTTGGAGAAGGTCGACACGATCTGGCTGATGATGCCGAAGGCCGGAATGATGATGATGTACACTTCCGGGTGGCCGAAGAACCAGAACAGGTGCTGCCACAGCACCGGGTCGCCGCCAGCGCCGGGATCGAAGAAGGCGGTGCCGAAGTTGCGGTCGGTCAGCAGCATGGTCAGGGCGCCGGCCAGCACCGGCAGGGCCAGCAGCAGCAGGATCGCGGTGATCAGGATCGCCCAGACGAACAGCGGCATGCGGTGGATGGTCATGCCCGGCGCGCGCATGTTCAGGATCGTGGTGATCAGGTTGATGGCGCCCAGGATGGACGAGGCGCCGGCCACGTGCAGGGCCAGGATGCCGAAGTCCACGGCCATGCCGGGGTGGAAGTTGGCGCTGGAGAGCGGCGGATAGACCGTCCACCCGGTGCCCGGGCCGCCGTCCACGAAGGCCGAGATCAGCAGCAGCGTCAGGGCCGCGGCCAGCAGCCAGAAGCTGATGTTGTTCATGCGCGGGAAGGCCATGTCGGGCGCGCCGATCATCAGCGGCACGAACCAGTTGCCGAACCCGCCGATCATGGCCGGCATGACCACGAAGAACACCATCAGGAAGCCGTGGGCGGTGACCAGCACGTTGTAGAACTGGGTGTCGTGGATGAACTGGATGCCCGGTTCCGCCAGTTCCAGGCGGATGTACCAGGACATGGCGCCGCCGATCAGGGCCGCCACCATCGACAGCACGATGTACATCGTGCCGATGTCCTTGTGGTTGGTCGAATAGGCCCACCGCTTCCAGCCGGTGGGCGTGTGATCATGGTCGTGGTGACCCGCGTGCGCCGCTTCAGACATGTCGACAATACCCTCTTTGCATTTCTTGGCCCCTATACCGGGCGCCGGACACGGCGCCACGGCGAGGGGGCGGTTCGACCTCCCCGCCTAGCGGACCGGAGCGGCCTTGGCGGTCAGGACACCGTCGTCCCGCTTGGCATACTGTTCCTTGGCCTGTTCCACCCAGGCCTTGAAGTCGTCCTTCGAGACGGCCTCGATCTGGATGGGCATGAAGCCGTGGTTGACGCCGCACAGTTCCGAGCACTGCCCGTAGTAGGTGCCCGGCTGGTTGATGCGCACCCAGGTTTCGTTGGTGCGGCCCGGCGTGGTGTCCAGCTTCAGGCCCAGGGACGGCACCGCCCAGTTGTGGATCACGTCGGTGGAGGTCAGCAGCAGGCGGACGTTGGTATCCACCGGCAGCACCACCTTCTCGTCCACGGTCAGCAGGCGGGGCTGGCCCTCTTCCAGGTCTTCGGCCGGGACCAGCAGGCTGTCGTATTCGAAGTCGCCGTGGTCCGGGTAGTTGTAGGACCAGTACCACTGGTGGCCGGTGACCTTCAGGGTCATCTCGGCGGCTTCCGTGTGGTCGGCGAAGTACAGGTTCTTCAGCGAAGGATAGCCGATGGCCGCCAGGATCAGGATCGGCACCGCCGTCCACACCACTTCCAGCAGGGTGTTGTGGGTGGTCTTGGACGGCACCGGGTTCTTCTTGGCGTTGAACCGCAGGATGATGATGGCCATCAGCACCATCACGAAGACCACGATCGCGAACTCGATCCAGAACAGCAGCAGGTTGAAGCTGTACACCCGTTCGGCCGTGGCCGACATGGGCTCCTGCAACCAGATCTGCCAGGGTTCCGACCGGCCGGCCGCCCAGGCCTGGGTCGAAGCCAACACGCCGATGAGCGCCGCGAGAAACGGCAGGGCCTTCAGGCCTTTCATTTTATGCATCATCCGAAAAGGTTTCTTTCGTGTTGATTCGAGCGGAAGGGTTAAATGAACGGACGGGGTTTGGCCCCCCCTATTGGCCAATCCTGGGCCGCGTCACGCGGCCGCGCCACCGGCATTGGGCCGCCGCAGACAGCGGCCGATTTTGCCGATGTTATAATGATAATGAATTCTTTGGGGAAGGATTTTCTGAGACTCCCACGCCCCTACCATGCCCTTGCAACTGCCCGGAAACATTGACTTTCGTCATTTTCACCCGGAATCGTTCCTTTCGGGCAGGTGGCAACCCCGCCCGGATGGGCAGGCCCTTGATTTTCCGGCCTGTGGCCGCGATGATGCGCGGCTTTCGCGGCGCCGGAGCGGCCCCGCACACCCCCGGTTTCGCCCTGGGGAAACCACCGGAGACCGACCGATGAAGATAAACAAAGTCGCCCTGGGGCTCATCCTGGCCGCCGCCGCGGCCTTCATGTACATCAGCATCATCGTCAAGATGTCCTGACCGCGACGTCCCCCCCGGGACCCGCCCGGCCCGATTCGCCTTCCCCGGGAAGCGAATCGGGAGTTTCGCCCCAGCGTTGAAAAGCTTCCGACCATGTTCGCCATCGCCGACCTGCCCCACATCCTGGCCGTGCTGAACGCCATCACCCTGGCGTGCCTGCTGCTGGGGTTCCGCTTCATCAAGGCCGGCGACCGGGCGCGCCACAAGGCGGCCATGGTGGCGGCCGTGGCGGTGTCGGTGGTGTTCCTGGTGATCTACGTGTACTACCACGCCAACGCGGGGCTGGCGAAGTTCGGCGGCCAGGGCTGGATCCGCCCGGCCTACTTCACCCTGCTGATCATCCACATCATCATGTCGGCGGTGCTGGTGCCCCTGGTGCCCATCACCGTGATCCGCGCCCTGCGCCAGCGGTTCGACCGCCATCGGGCCATCGCCCGGTGGACCTGGCCCATCTGGGTGTTCGTCACGTCGTCGGGCCTGGTGGTCTACGTCATGGCCGTGCACCTGTATCCCTGGACGGGGGGCTGACGCCATGGCCGGCAAGAACCTGCCCTACCACGCCTTCCACGACGCCATCCAGCGCCCGGCCAGCCTGTACGAGGACCTGGAGGAGACGGCCTGCGCGCCGTGCCTGCAGCGCGAGATGGCCGGCTGGTCGTCCCTGGCCGTGCTGGCCCTGGCCCTGGCCGGGGTGTTCGCCGCCCTGCTGGCGGTGTCGCGCATCCCCGGGGCGGAAACGGTGGTGCCCTGGCCCATCGACTTCTTCTCGCGCGGGCTGGTCATCCACGTGGTGCTGTCGTTCGTGGTGTGGTTCCTGGCCGTGTTCGGCAACATGCTGTACATCGCCACCCTGCACGTGGGCGGCGGCGCCCCGCCCTACACCCTGCTGGGGCGCCTGGCCTGGCTGCTCAGCTTCGGCGGCCTGGGGCTGATCCTGATCCCGTCGTTCACCAACCGGGGCGAACCGTTCCTGAACAACTACGTGCCGGTGATCAGCGACCCGCTGTACTACGCCGGGCTGGCCTGCCTGGGGCTGGGCCTGGCCCTGGCCGTGGTGCGGCTGCTGCTGTGCGTGCCGCGGCGCAAGGGGCCCCTGAACCCCTTCGCCTTCGCCATGGTCTGCGTGGGCGTCATCTACCTGCTGGCCCTCATGTGCGTGGGCCTGGCGCTGCATTTCCTGGCCGGCGACGCCAACACCCACGCCTTCAACGAACACCTGTTCTGGGGCGGCGGCCATGCCCTGCAGTTCCTCAACGTGGGCCTGATGCTCATCGGCTGGTACGTGCTGGCGGGCCTGAGCCTGGACGCCGAGCCGGTGCCCGACCGCTGGTTCCGCGGCGCCCTGGTGTGGCTGGTCCTGGCCGTGGCCGCCATGCCGGTGCTGTACGCCCTGTTCGAGCCCTTCGAGGCCGGCCAGACCCTGGCCTTCACCAACCTGCAGTACGCCCTGGCCCCGCCCACGGTGGTGGTGGCGGCGCTGCTGGTGAAGACCCTGCTGGGGGCCGGGCCCGTGGACCGCTCGGACCCCGGGTTCCACTGCCTGGTGCTGTCCATGGCCGTGTTCGGCGTGGGCGGCCTGCTGGGCCTGTTCGTGGACGGCGCCGACACCCGCACGCCGGCCCACTACCACGGCGTCATCGCCGGCATCAACCTGGTGATGATGGGCCTGTTCTACCGCCTGTTCCTGCCCCTGCAGGACCGCGCCGTGCGCGTCGGCCGGGCCCTTTACGCCCAGATCTGGATGTTCGGCCTGGGCCAGCTTTTCGCCTCGGTGGGGCTGTTCGTGGCCGGCGGCTACGGCACCGCCCGCAAGACCGCCGGCGCCGCCCAGGGGCTGGATGCCATGGGCGCCAAGGTGGGCATGGTGATGAACGGCATCGGCGCCGGCATCGCCATCATCGGCGGCATCATGTTCATCTGGACCATCGCCCGGTCCCTCTTGAAAGCGCCGGGCGACGGCACCACTGAATAACACCATTCGCACACGCCGGAGCGTGCTCCGGCGGCAACTTGACCAAAGTTAATCAACATGGCCGCCAAACGGCTATTCTGATATGAAGGGGACGCAACCATGACGGGGGAGTCAGCAAGCGTGGCGACGGGACCCATCCATCCGGTGGATGACCAGCACCCGGCGGGCGACACGCCCCCCGTGGCCGCCCTGGCGGCCGATGCCGAAGTGGTGGGCGCCATCGCCCACGCCCGGGCCAAGGATTACGCCCTGCTGCTGAAGCCCCGGGTGATGTCCCTGGTGGTGTTCACCGGCCTGGTGGGGCTGGTCATGGCGCCCGGGTCCATCGACCCCGTCACGGGCCTGCTGGCCGTGCTGCTGATCGCCATCGGCGCCGGCGCGTCGGGCGCCATCAACATGTGGTACGACCGCGACATCGACGCCCACATGAAACGCACCATGAACCGGCCCATCCCGGCCGGCCGGGTGTCGCCGCCCCTGGCCCTGGCCCTGGGCATCGGCCTGTCGGTGGTGTCGGTGGTGGCCATGAGCCTGGCCGTCAACGCCCTGTCCGGGGTGCTGCTGGCGGTGACCATCGCCTACTACGTCTTCATCTACACCATGTGGCTGAAGCGCCGCACGCCGCAGAACATCGTCATCGGCGGCGCCGCCGGCGCCTTCCCGCCCATGATCGGCTGGGCCGCCGTCACCGGCGGCATCGACATGGGCGCCGTGGCCCTGTTCATGATCATCTTCATGTGGACGCCGCCGCACTTCTGGGCCCTGGCCCTGTTCACCTCGGGCGACTACGAAAAGGTGGGCGTGCCCATGATGCCGGTGGTGGCCGGCGTGCGGGCCACCAAGGTGCAGATCATCGCCTACAGCCTGCTGCTGGCGCCGGTCACCTTCCTGCCGGTCATGGTCGGCCTGTCGGGCTGGCTGTACGCCGCCGGGGCCCTGGTGCTGAACGGGATGCTGCTGCGCCACGCGGTGAAGGTGTGGCACGCCGAGGACGCCAAGACCTACAAGGCCATGTTCCTGTTCTCGATCCTGTACCTGTTCGTCATCTTCCTGCTGCTGATGGCCGACAAGGGGCTGATGGCCCTGATGTGACCCCTTGCGCGGGGCGGCCATCCGGCCAATGTTAAGGCGCGCCCTGCGGGGCGCGCTTTTTTGTTTCGGAGAGTTCCCGTGAACGCCACCACCGCCTACGACCAGTTGGCCGCCAGCTTCCGCCGCATCGCCCTGCTGAACGAATCCGCCGAGATCCTGCACTGGGACATGTCGGCCATGATGCCCGCCGGCGGCGCCCCCGGGCGCGGCGAGCAGCTGGCCGAACTGGCCGCCGTGACCCACGGTCTGATGACCGAGGACCGCATGGCCGACCTGCTGGACGCGGCCCTGGACACCCCACCCGAGGACCCCTGGCAGGCCGCCAACCTGCGCCAGATGCGCCGCGTGTGGCGCCACGCAACGGCCCTGGACGAGGACCTGGTGGTGGCCCTGAGCCGCGCCAGCTCGGCCTGCGAGGCGGTGTGGCGCACGGCCCGGGCCGAGGCCGACTTCCCGGCCGTGCTGCCGGCCTTCACCGAGCTGCTGGACTTGACCCGCGAGAAGGCCCGGGCCAAGGCCCAGGCCCTGGACCTGTCGCTGTACGACGCCCTGCTGGACGAATTCGAACCCGGCCTGCGCTCGGCCGACGTGGACCGCCTGTTCGCCGAGCTGGAAGCCGTGCTGCCGGGCCTGCTGGGCGCCGTGCGCGCGCGCCAGGCCGCCGGCCCGGCCGCCGTGCTGCCCGAAGGCCCGTTCCCGGCCAACATCCAGAAGACCCTGGGCATGAAGCTGATGTCGGCCCTGGGCTTCGACTTCGACCACGGGCGCCTGGACGTGAGCCTGCACCCGTTCTGCGGCGGCACGCCCGACGACGTGCGCATCACCACCCGCTATGACGAGACCGACTTCACCACCGCCCTGATGGGGGTGCTGCACGAAACCGGCCACGCCCTGTACGAACGGGGCCTGCCCGAGGCCTTCCGCCACCAGCCCGTGGGCGGCGCCATGGGCATGGCGGTGCACGAAAGCCAGTCGCTGCTGATCGAGATGCAGGTCTGCCGGTCGGCGGAATTCCTGGCCTTCGCCGGGCCGCTCATGCGCCAGGCCTTCAACGGCGCCGGCCCGGCCTGGGACACGGCCAACCTGCTGCGGCTGTACAACCAGGTGGAACCGGGCTTCATCCGCGTCGATGCCGACGAGGTGACCTACCCCCTGCACGTGATCCTGCGCTACCGCCTGGAAACGGCCCTGGTGACCGGCGACCTGGCGGCGGCCGACCTGCCCGGCGCCTGGAACGACGGCTTCAAGGCGCTGCTGGGCCTGACCCCGCCCGACGACGCCCAGGGCTGCCTGCAGGACATCCACTGGTACGACGGCGCCATCGGCTATTTCCCCACCTACACCCTGGGGGCGCTGATGGCGGCCCAGCTGTTCGCCGCCGCCAAGGCCGAGAACCCGGCCATCCTGCCCGGCGTGGCCACGGGCGACTTCACGCCCCTGATGGCCTGGCTGGGGTCGCGCGTGCACGGCCTGGGGCGCCTGAAATCCATGCCCGACCTGGTCACCGGCGCCACCGGCGCGCCCCTGGGCACGGCGGCCTTTCTGGACCACATCCGCCATCGCTATCTGGACGGTGCGGACGCGGAGGTCTAGGTTAACCGACCTTCAAGCATTCCAGGTCAGGACAGCGGAACCGTGAAGTACGTCAGCACCCGGGCCACCGGCGGCCAGCCGGAAACCCTTCCCTTCGACGACGTCCTGCTGGCCGGCCTGGCCCGCGACGGCGGGCTGTACATGCCCATGGACTGGCCCCGGTTCGATGCCACCGACATCGCCGCCCTGCGCGGCCTGTCCTATGCCCAGGTGGCCTACCGGATCATGCGCCCCCTGGTGGGCGGCACCATCGCCGATGCCGACCTGGAAGCCATGGTGGAAGACGCCTACGCCGGGTTCGACCATCCGGCCGTGGCGCCCCTGGTACAGGCCGACGCCAACCTGTGGGTCATGGAGCTGTTCCACGGCCCCACCCTGGCCTTCAAGGACTACGCCCTGCAGGTGCTGGGCCGCCTGTTCGACCACGTGCTGGGGCGGCGCGGCCAGAAGGTGACCATCGTCGGCGCCACTTCGGGCGACACCGGTTCGGCCGCCATCGAGGCCTGCCGCGACCGCGACGCCATCGAGATCTTCATCCTGCACCCGGAAGGCCGGGTGTCGGACGTGCAGCGCCGCCAGATGACCACGGTGATGTCGGCCAACGTGCACAACATCGCCGTGAAGGGCACCTTCGACGACTGCCAGGACATGGTGAAGGCCATGTTCAACGACCCGGCGTTCCGCGACCGCCACCACCTGTCGGCCGTGAACTCCATCAACTGGGCCCTCATCATGGCCTAGATCGCCTACTACTTCTGGGCCGGCGTGGCCCTGGGGGCGCCGGACCGGCCGGTGGCCTTCGCCGTGCCCACGGGCAACTTCGGCAACGTGCTGGCCGGCTATTGCGCCCGCGCCATGGGCCTGCCGGTGGAACGCCTGACCGTGGCCTCCAACAGCAACGACATCCTGACCCGGTTCTTCGAAACCGGCGCCATGACCGCCGATGGCGTGGTGCCGACCCTGAGCCCCAGCATGGACATCCAGGTGTCGTCCAACTTCGAACGCCTGCTATGGGACCTGTACGACCGCGACGGCGCCGCCGTGACCCGGCTGATGAACCAGTTCCGCCAGTCCGGCGCCTATGACGTGGAACCCGACCGCTGGCGCAAGGCCCTGGCCCTGTTCGCCGGCTGCCGGTTCGACGACGCCCAGACCAGGGACATCATCGCCGCCCGCCACGCCGCCGGCGGCATGCTGCTGGACCCCCATTCGGCCATCGGCGTGGCCGGCGGCGGCCACACCGTGGGCAACGGCCTGGTGGACCCGGCGGTGCCCGTCATCTCGCTGGCCACGGCCCATCCGGCCAAGTTCCCCGACGCCGTGAAGGCGGCCACGGGGGTGCATCCGGCCCTGCCGCCGTTCCTGGCCGACCTGTTCGAGCGCGAGGAGCGCTATGTGGTGCTGCCCAACGACCTGGCCGTCGTGAAGGCCCACATCGCCGACCGCCTGGCCGCCAAGGACGCCGCATGAGCGGCCTGCCGATCATCCGCCCCCAGGTCACCACCCTGGACAACGGGGTGCGCGTGGTCACCGACCCCATGCCGTCGGTGGAAACCGTGTCGGTGGGCGCCTGGGTGGCCGTGGGCACGCGCCACGAGGCGGCGCCGGTGAACGGGGTGTCGCACTTCCTGGAGCACATGGCCTTCAAGGGCACCCGGCGGCGCAGCGCGCGCGCCATCGCCGAGGAGATCGAGGCCGTGGGCGGCCACCTGAACGCCTACACGACCCGTGAGCACACGGCCTATTACGCCAAGGTGCTGAAGGAGGACACGCCGCTGGCCATGGACATCCTGTCGGACATCCTGCTGCATTCGCTGATGGACGACGAGGAAGTGGCCCGCGAGCGCACGGTGATCCTGCAGGAGATCTACCAGGCCAACGACACCCCCGACGACGTGGTGTTCGACAAGTTCCAGGAAACGGCCTTTCCCGATCAGGCCCTGGGGCGGCCGGTGCTGGGCTCGCCCGACGGCATCCGGGCCATGAACCGCGACGCCCTGATGGCCCACATGCGCGACCACTACACGGGCCCCGGCCTGGTGGTCTCGGCGGCCGGGCGCATCGAGCACGACACCCTGGTGGACCTGGCCCGGCGCACCTTCGGCACCCTGCCCGCCACCCCCGCCCAGCCCCACGAGCCGGCCCGCTATGCCGGCGGCGACGTGCGCGAGCCCCGCGACCTGGAACAGGTGCAGGTGGTGCTGGGTTTCGACGGCATCACCTATGCCGACCCGGACTTCTACGCCGCCTCGGTGTTCTCCACCCTGTTCGGCGGCGGCATGTCGTCGCGCCTGTTCCAGGAGATCCGCGAGGACCGCGGGCTGGTCTATTCCATCTATTCCTTCCTGTCGTGCTACCAGGACGGCGGGCTGTTCGGCATCGCCGCCGGCACCGGCCCCGACGAGGCCGCCGAGCTGCTGCCCCTGGTGTGCGACGAGATCAACAAGGCCCGCGAGCACATCACCGAGGACGAGACCCAGCGTGCCCGGGCCCAGTTGAAGGCCAGCATCCTGATGAGCCTGGAAAGCACCTCCACCCGGTGCGAGCAGCGGGCCCGCCAGCTGATGGTGTTCGACCGCCTGCTGGACAGCCGCGAGGTGGTGGAGCGCATCGACGCCGTGACCACCGAGGAGGTGACCCGGGTGGCGTCGCGGCTCACGGCCTCGCGCCCCACCCTGGCCACCCTGGGCCCGGTGGCCGGCATCCAGGACCTGGACGTCCTGGAGGCCCGCTTGGGGTAGGGCCGCCGCCCCCGTCCCCCGCCGATGGAGGCGCCGCCAGGGACGCCGAACGGCGCCTTCTCGCCCCGCTGTTGCTCAGCCTGACCGCCGCCGCCCAGGTGGCCGCGGTGCGCCGCCTGGGCCCGCCCGCCGACCCGGAAAGCCTGTTTGCCCTGGACCGCTTCCTGCGCCGGCTGACCGACCACGCCATCGACCGCATCGGCCGCATCCTGCCGCCGGTGGC
>JAGREA010000473.1 GCA_020446745.1 Rhodobacterales bacterium
CTGGTCGTCGGTCAGGCGGGTCACGGCGTCCAGCAGGTCCACGTTCTCCACCTCGGCGATGCGGCCCTCGAAAAAGCCGATCAGTTCCTTGAACCGGGTGTTGGTCTGGTCGATCAGCACCCGCTCGTAGCCCATTTCCTGGTCCAGGTCCTCGATATTGCTGGTCAGTTCGGTGCCGAAGGGGGCGGTGCCGGTGGTGATGGGGTCCAGGGCCGAATCGATCAGGTACAGGGCCTCGTCGATGCGCTGCTGGTTGTTGTCCAGGCCGCCGTTGGTGCCGAACACGCCCTGGGCGATCAGGGCCATGGCCCGGATGGCCTTTTCGAACGCCGGGTCGATGGCGTTGATGTCGATGTCGAAGGACCGGTCCTCGGACACCCGGAAGGTGGTGTCCAGGGTGTCGCCCGAATAGGGGCTGGCGCTGGACAGGGTGACGCCGGCCGTGGGCCCCTCGCCGGCCACGGTGTTGGTGACGGTGACCGCGGTGCCGGCGATGGTGCCGGAAATGGTGATGTTGGTGCCGTCGTTGGACACCACCGTGTAGGTGCCGTCGTTGGACGCGCTGTTGGCCACGGTGATGGTGGAGCCCACGGCAATGCCGGCCAGGCTGCCGGCCGTGGCGGCGGTGATGGTGTCGCCGCCGGCGAAGGTGATGGCGCCGGTGTCGGCGGCCGCCGTGGTCAGGTTGGTTTCCACGTGGGCCGCCCGGGTGATGGGGTAGACCACCGCGTCGCCGTCGTAGGCGGCCTGGAAGTTGGCCAGGTTCGACAGGTTCAGGTCGATGGGCTGGTTGCCCACGCTGGCGCCGCTGAACAGGAACTTGCCGTTGAAGTCCGTGTTCAGGTGCACCTGCATGTCGGTCAGGGCGCGGAAGGCGGCCTGCTGCACGTCGGCCACCCGCTCCTCGGCGTCCAGGCTGCCGCCGGAAAAGGTGAACAGCTGTTCGCGGAAGTCCTTGATGGTGTCCTTGATGCCTTCGACGATGGTGGTCATCGTCTGCAGCTGCAGGTCCATCTGCTCGTTGTTTTCCTTGTAGCGGTACAGAAGCTGGGTCTGGTTTTCCAGCTTCACCAGGCGTTCCGAATCCCGCGCCAGGCCCGAATAGGTCTGCGACACCTTCTCGCTGGACACCTGCACCTGGGTGTCCTGCAGGCGCGCCTGGGTGCGCAGCATGTAGCCGACAAGCTGGTTGTTGGACGCCAGGTGGGCGATGCGCGTGGTCATGGCGTGCTCTCCTCAGCGGGTCCCATCAGCCGACCGCCCGGTCCAGGGCGTCGAACATGTCCTGCACCACGCTGATCACCCGGGCGGCGGCCGAATAGGCCTGCTCGAACAGGATCAGGTCGGACATTTCCTCGTCCAGGTTCACGCCGCGGGTGCTGTCGGACTTGTGCTGCAGGGCGTCGGTCAGGGACCGCTGGTAGTCCAGGTCCGTCTCGTTGGCGCTGGCGTTGCTGGCGGCCAGGGACAGGATCTCGGCCGAAAAGGTGGAAAAGGTGGTGGTGTGCCCGGCGATGCCGCCGGCGGCGTCGAAGGCGTTGGTGGCGTTCATGGTGTTGGCCAGGGCCACGGCAATGGTGTCGTCGGCCACGCTGAAGCGGTATTCGCCGGCCACGCCCAGGTTGGCGTCCCACTGCATGGCGCCGCGCGACATGGCGCCGGGCGTTTCCACGATGTCGGTGCGCACGGTCAGCGACGCGGCCGAGCGCACGTCGGCCAGGGCCATGCCCAGGTCGGTCAGCAGGGTGTCGCCGCCGCCCACGTCCTGGGTCACGGTCATGGAACTGCCGGTGTCGTGGGAAATGCGCAGGCGATAGCCGTTGCCGTCGGGGATGACCGAGGCGGTGACGCCGATGGAGGCGTTGTTGATGGTGCTGGCGATATCCGTCAGGCTGTCGCCGGCGCTGATGGCCACGTTGCCCAGGGCGCCGGTGGAATCGCGGAACGTCAGGGTTGCCGCCGTGGCCGAGAAGCCGCTGGAGATGACGTTGGATTCCCACACGTTGTCGGCCAGGCCGTCGACGAAGAAGTCGTTCAGGCCGAAGAAGTAGGAAAAGCCCGACACGGTCTCGTCGATGTCGCCGTCGGCGTCGGAATCGAACTGGATGGACACGTCCGACGCCGTGCTGCCGGCCGCCGTGGCGGTTTCGTCGCGGAACGCCAGGTTCAGGGCCGGGGCGTTCAGGTCGATGGCCAGGTGGCCCGAGGCATCCACCGCCGCCGTGGCGCTGGCGGCGCCGTTGGCCTGCAGCCAGTCCTCGATGGTGGCCGCCACCTCGTCGATGTCCCACGGCCCGCCCGAGGCCTGGGCGCCCGACCCGAAGCCGGCCGCCGTCATGATGGTGTTCAGGGTGGTGGTGGCCGACTGGGCCCCGGCGCTGTCGAACAGGCTGAGCGTCACGTCGCCGCTGGCCAGGGTGATGGTCTGGTTGGCGGAATCGATGAAGGTGCGGGTGCCCGTCACCTCCTGCATGCCGGGGAAGGGGGCGCCGCGGTTGTGCACCTGGTTGACCACGTCGCGCAGCTCGCCGGCGAATTCGTCCAGCTGGGCCTGCAGGTTGGCCAGCACGTCGTCGCGCAGGTCGATCAGGCCCTTGAGCTGGCCCGAGCGGACCTCGTTGGTGATGTCGTTGGTGGTCAGCGAGGTGTCGCCCACGTACAGGCCGCTGAAATCCCCTTCCGCGTGGGTGGTGGTGGGGGTAACCGACGAGGCGCCGGTGTGGGTCAGCACCCCGGGCACGTTGTCCACCAGGGTGCGCCCGGCCGAGGTGAACACCACCACGTCGCCGTCGCCGCGGGTGAAATAGCGGATGTCGATCAGTTCCGACAGGCGGTCCAGCGAGGCATCGCGCTGGTCGCGCAGGTCGCTGGTGTCCTGGCCCACGGAATCGTTGCGCACGATCTTGTCGTTCAGCTCGCCGATGGCGGCGATCTGGTTGTTGATCTCGATGGAAACGTCGGCGATCTCGTTGTCGGCCTGCATGCGCAGGTCCTGGATGGTTTCCGACATCTCCTGCAGCACCATGGTGATCTCGCCGGCCCAGCGCGCCACCTCGCTTTGGGAAATGGTCTCGTCGGGGGCCGCGGCCAGGGTTTCCAGGGCGGCCACGAACTCGCTGGTCAGGTGGCTCAGCGACCGGTTGTCCTCGGGCGAGCCGAACAGTTCCTGCAGGCGGGAATAGTAGTTGTCCTGGATGTCCAGTTCCTCGAAGGCGCTTTTTTCCAGGCGCAGGCTCTTCAGCAGGCCCTCGTCGATCTGGCGGGTGAAGTCGGCCAGCTGCACCCCGGCGCCGTTGCCGGCCAGCACCCGGGTTTCCAGGTTCACGTTCTTGCGCGAATAGCCTTCGGTGTTGACGTTGGCGATGTTGTTGGACACCGCGTTCAGGGCGCCCTGCTGGGTCAGCAGGCCGCTCTGGGCGGTACGCAGCGCAAGGGTCAGGTCACCGGCCATGGCGGAAGGTCCTTACAGGGATCGGTCCACGGAAACGGGCATGTTGACGGGTCCGCGGACCCCCTTGGTCCGCCCCACGGCGCCCGAGGACCCGTACACGCCCGGCCCTTCCTGGGCCGCCCGCACGGCCTCGGCGGCCAGTTCCAGCACCCGGCGGTTGGCCTTCATGGCCACCTGCAGCAGGCGGCCGTTGGCCTCCATCAGGTCGCGCACCTTGGCCATCAGGGCCTTCAGGGTCTGGCGCGGCTCGTCCTCCACCCCGGCCAGGTTGGCCGGGTCCTCCAGGAAGCCGCGGGCCCGGGATTCGTAGGCCCGGGTCAGGGTCGCCTTCTCGTTCACCAGGGCCGCCACCTCGTGCGTGCGCTTGGTGCGCAGCGCCGCGTTCTCGCGGGCCAGCACCTGGATCAGGCGGGTGGACAGGGTGATCAGGTCCGTCATCCGCTTGTTGGGGTCCATGGTCATCGGGCCTCCTGTGCCTGAAGCATTTCGCGCATCACGGCGTCGGCGATGCCGATGCCGCCGTTCTTGGTGATGGCCTTGGCGTATTCCTCCACCTGCAGCGACCGCCACATGTCTTCCGCCATGCCGCCGCCGAACGGGCTTTCGGGGCTCAGGTTGGCGAACATGGGCTGCAGTGCCTGGGACAGGAAGAAGCTCTCGAAGTCCTCGGCCACCTGGCGCGCCTTCATCGGGTCGGTGGTGTGGCGGGCCGTGGGCGCGGCGCGGTCGGACACCGCCGTCTGCGCCAGGGCCGTCAGGCCGCTTTCCATGCCCGTGGTCATCACATCACCTCGATTTCGGCCTGCAGGGCGCCGGCCGCCTTGATGGCCTGCAGGATGGTGATCATGTCGCGCGGGCCGATGCCCAGGGCGTTCAGGCCGTTCACCAGGTCCTGCAGCGTGATGGCCTCGTTCACCACGGTCAGGCGGCTTTCCGTGTCCTCGTCCACCTGGATGTCGGTACGGGCCACGGTGGTGGTCTGGCCCACCTCGGCGAACGGGCCGGGCTGCGACACCTGGGGCGTTTCGGTGATGCGCACGGTCAGGCTGCCCTGGGCGATGGCCACGGTGGAAACCTGCACGTTCTCGCCCATGACGATGGTGCCCGAATGTTCGTCGATCACCACCTTGGCCGTCTGGTCGGGGACCACGCGCAGCTGTTCGATGTCGGTCATCAGGTCGACCACGTTGGCGCGGTAGCTGTCGGGCACCTGGACGCGCACGGTGGAGGGGTCCAGGGTGCGGGCCGCCGCCGTGCCCAGGAAGGCGTTCACCGCCTGGGCGATGCGCCGGGCCGTGGTGAAATCGGGGTTGAACAGGGCCAGGGTGACTTCCGTCAGGCTGTTCAGCTCGAACCCCACCTCGCGCTCGATGATGCCGCCGTTGGCGATCCGCGCGCTGGTGGGCACGCCCTTGACCACCGATTCCGCCTGGCCCTGGGCCGAAAAGCCGCCCACGGCCAGCTGCCCCTGGGCCACGGCGTAGACCTCGCCGTCGGCGCCCAGCAGCGGCGTGACCAGCAGGGTGCCGCCCTGCAGGCTGGACGAGTCGCCCAGGGCGCTGACGGTGACGTCGATGCGCGAGCCGGTGCGGCCGAAGGGCGGCAGCTGGGCCGTCACCATCACCGCCGCCACGTTGTTGGAATCCAGCCCGTTGTCCGTCGGCTTGACGCCCAGGCGGTTCAGCATGGCCTGCAGGCTCTGCTTGGTGAAGTGGCCGTTCTGGATGGTGTCGCCGGTGCCGTTCAGGCCCACCACCAGGCCGTAACCCACCAGCAGGTTGTCGCGCACGCCCTCGAACCGGACGATGTCCTTGATGCGCGACGCGGCGTCCGTGGCCGTGGGCGTGCCCAGGATCAGCAGCACGGGCACCAGAAGGGCAACAAGAAGGCGGGGGCGGAACATCGGGCGGTCCATGGTTTCCGGGTCCTGGGGTGGAAAGGGCAATCCTGATCCCTTCAAGCGAAAAGCGTGCCAAACTCAGAACATTGAAAATAAACGAAAAATACGCGGCGCGCGGGGCGGGGCGGGGGGCAGGCGCTGCCGGGTGGGAAGAAAGTGCCGGGTGGCCCCAACGGCAACGGCGGCCCGAAGGCCGCCGCCACGGGACGCGCGGAGGGCGGGATCAGCGCTTCAGGTCGCGGGCCACCTGGGTCAGCTCGTCGGCCGTGCGGAAGGTGGTGGCCGAGGCGTTGTAGGCCTGCTGGGTGATGATCATGCGGGTGAATTCGTCGGCGATGTCCACGTTCGACACCTCGCGCGAGTTGGGGGCGAAGGTGGCGAAGCCTTCCACGCTGGCGGTGGTCACGTTGGGTTCCCCGGACTCGCCCGACACCTGGAACAGGTTGCCGTTCTTCATGGTCAGGCCGTTGGGGTTGATGAAGGTGACCAGGGCCAGCTGGTAGATGGGCTGGTTGGTGGCGTTGTCGAAGTTGCCGACGATGGTGCCGTCGGTGTTGAAGCTGAAGCTCTGCATGTCGCCGGCCGGGAAGCCGTCGCGCTGGTAGTTGAACACCGAGAAGGCGCCGGCGTACTGGGTGACGTTGGTCATGTCCAGGGTCACGCTGGTGGTGGCGCCGCTGGCCCAGGTGATGTCCACCGAGTAGGGGGTGCCCGACGACAGCACGCCCTTGGAATCGAAGGTCAGGGTGCCGGCCGTGGAATTGACCGTGTCCAGGGCGCTGCCGGTGGCCGGGGTGATGGTCCATTCGTTGGTGCCGGTCTTGGTGAAGGTCAGCTCCACTGAATGCTCCACGCCGGCCGAATCCACCATCGAGGCGTTGAACACCTCGGTCTGGCCGGTGCCGATCTCGCCCGGCACGTTGGCCGTCAGGCTGGCCGTGGTGGTGGACGTGCCGGTGCTGGTGAAGGCGTAGGGATCCACCCGCAGGGCCTGGGTGGCGCCGGTGGTGGTGAAGTTGCCGGAGGCGTCGCGGGGCCAGCCCTGAACGTAGTAGCCGTTCTTGTCCACCAGGTAGCCTTCCTGGACGGTGATGGTGCTGTTGTCGTCGGCGATCACCGTGGTGTCGGGCCCGGTGGCCAGCTGGAACGAGCCGTCGCGGGTGTAGAAGGTCTCGCCCGAGCCATCCAGCTCGGTGTTGACCATGAAGAACCCGCGCCCGTTGATGCCCAGGTCAAGGTTGCTGTTGCTGGACAGCAGCAGGCCCTGCTGGTCGATGCGCTGCAGGTCCACGGGGCGCACGCCGCCCAGGTCCGACTGCTTGTCCAGGGTCTTGCTGACCAGGGTGGCGAACTGGGTGTCCGTGGCCTTGTACCCGCCGGTGTTCACGTTGGCGATGTTGAAGCCGATGTTGGACAGGGAATGGGCCTGGCTCATCATGCCCATCACGCTGGGCTGGAACAGTCCGTATACACTCATGGCGTCGCTCCGGCGCGTGCCGCTGCAAAGGGTTCGGTAGCCCCATGCACGAACGATGCCAAACCGGAATTTGGCTAATTCTTTGAAATCATTGAATTGTGCATCGGAGGGTACCGGGCAGGAATTGCCCGGTGGGACCAGAACCTAACCGTCCAGGGGGAACACGAAGGCCTGGTCCGGGTCCACGGTCACCGCCACGGCGGCGCCGTCGTCGGGCAGGAACACGCCGGGCACGCGGGCCTCCAGCACCAGGTCGGCGGCGCTGTCGCCGCCCCGCAGGCGCAGGTGGCTGGACCGGCCCAGCAGGCGGGCGAAGTCCACCCGCGCCGGGCAGGCGCCGTTCAGTGCCGGGCCCGCCACGACCGCCAGGCCCTCGGGCCGCACCAGCACCTGGGCCCGGGTGCCCTCGGCCAGGCCGGGGGCGGGAAAGGGGCCCAGGGGGGAGTCCACGCGGCCGCCGGCCACCCGGCCTTCCAGCCGGTTCACCGGGCCGAACAGGGCGGCCACGAAGGCGCTGGCCGGCTGGAAGTAGATGTCGGCCGGCCGCCCGGCCTGGACGATGCGCCCCTGGTCCATGACCAGCAGGCTGTCGGCCATGAACATGGCTTCCTCGGGGTCGTGGGTGACCATCACGCTGGCCACGCCGGTTTCCCGCAGCAGGGCCAGGGTTTCCTCGCGCACCTGGGCCCGGCGGGTCACGTCCAGGCCAGAGAAGGGCTCGTCCAGCAGCAGCACCCGCGGTTCCGGCGCCAGGGCCCGCAGCAGGGCCACGCGCTGCATCTGGCCGCCCGACAGGGTGTGGGGATAGGCCCGGGCCAGGGCCGCCAGGTCCATGCGCTCCAGGGCCAGGTGGGCCCAGGTCTGGCGCTCGCGGGGGCGGTCGGCGATGCCGAAGGTGATGTTGCCCAGCACGTCCAGGTGGGGGAACAGGGCGTAGTCCTGGAACATCAGGCCCACGCCGCGCTTCTCGGTGGGCACGTCGATGCCCCGGGCCGGGTCGGCCACGGTCTCGCCGCCGATGGCGATGGCGCCCCGCTGCAGGGGCTCCAGCCCGGCGGCCAGGCGCAGCAGGGTGGTCTTGCCGCAGCCCGACGGCCCCAGCAGGCAGGTCAGGGTGCCCGGGCCGGCATCGAAGCCCACCCCGCGCACCACGGTGTTGGCGCCATAGGCGTGGTGGACGTCGGTCAGGGAAATGGCCGTCACGCCGCGCCCCCATGGCCGGGACGCGAGCGGCGGATCGAGGCGCTGAGGCCGATCACCGGCAGCAGGCCGAAGGCGACGATGGCCAGGGCCCCGGCGGCGCATTCCTCCAGCAGTTCGTCGGATGCGTATTGGTGCACGAAGGTGGCCAGGGTCTCGAAGTTGAAGGGGCGCAGGATGACGGTCATGGGCAGTTCCTTCATGCCGTCCACGAACACCAGCAGCACGGCCGTCAACAGGCTGCCCCGCATCATCGGCAGGTGCACGCGGTGTAGCACGCGACCGGGGGTCATGCCCAGGGTGCGCGCGGCGCCGTCCATGCCCGGCGTGATGCGGGCCAGGCCCGCTTCCGCCGTGCCGTTGGCCAGGGCCAGGAAGCGCACCAGATAGCCGTAGCCCAGGGCCACCACCGTGCCGCTGAGCAGCAGCCCGGTGGAAACCCCCAGCCAGTCCCGGGCCAGGGCGTCGATGGCGTTGTCGAACCGGGCCAGGGGGATCATCACGCCCACCGCCAGCACGGCGCCGGGCACGGCATAGCCGATGCCGGCCACCCGCACGGCGCCGCGCACCAGCGGCGTGTTCGACAGCCGCAGGCCATAGGCCAGGAACAGCCCCGCCGCCGCCGCCACGATGGCCGAGCCCCCGGCCAGGCCCAGGCTGTTCAGGGCATGGGACCAGAACCGCGGCGTGAAGGTCTCGGCATGGAACACCACGGCGTACTTCAGCAGCACCCCGGCCGGCAGCAGGAAGCCCAGGGCCACGGGCAGGGCGCAGGCGGCCACGGCCCCGGCGGCGGCCCAGCCGCCCAGGCGGGCCGGCGACAGGGCCCGGTAGCGGGCCGTGGCGTGGTGGAACTTCTGGCCCCGCCGGGCCCAGCGCTCGGCGCCGATCAGCACCAGCACGAAGGCCAGCAGCAGGCAGGCCAGCTGCGCCGCGCCGCTGGTGCTGTTCATGTTCAGCCACACGTCGTAGATGCCGGCGGTGAAGGTGCGCACGGCGAAGAAATCCACCGTGCCGAAATCGTTCAGGGCCTCCATGAGCACCAGGCTGACCCCGGCCACCAGGGCCGGCCTGGCCAGGGGCAGGGCGACCGACCAGAAGGCCCGCCACGGCCCCCGGCCCAGGGTGCGGCTGACCTCCAGCACGCACACCGACTGGTCCAGGAAGGCGGCCCGGGCCAGCAGGTAGACATAGGGGTAGAGCGCCACCGTCATCACCGCGATGGCGCCGCCCACGGATCGGATCTCGGGGAACCAATAGTCGCGCCCGCTGGTCCAGCCGAACAGGTCGCGCAGCAGGCCCTGCACGGGCCCGGCGTATTCCAGCACGTCGGTGAAGATGTAGGCCACCACGTAGGTGGGCACGGCCAGGGGCAGCAGCAGGGCCCATTCGAACAGCCGGCTGCCGGGGAACCGGCACATGGTGACCAGCCAGGCCGTGCCGGTGCCGATCACCAGGGTGCCCAGGCCCACGCCCAGCATCAGCACGATGGTGGTGCGCACATACCCGGGCAGCACCGTGGACACCAGATGGGCCCAGATGGCGTGGTCGTCGGGCAGCAGGGCCAAGGCCGCCACGGCCGCGATGGGCATGGCGACCAGGGCGGCCACCGCCAGGGTGCCCACGGACCAGCGGTCGAAACGCAAGCGC
>JAGREA010000474.1 GCA_020446745.1 Rhodobacterales bacterium
CCCAGGTCGGACCACAGGTGGTCGAGGCCCATGCATCCGGTCGCGATCATCTCGATCAGCCAGCGTTCCGAGGGATAGCGCTGCGCCCGGTGCTTCATCAGCAGGTCGCGCAGGTCGGCGATCTCGTTGTAGCGGTCGGGCTCGGGGCCGATGCGGCCGCCGCTGATCTCCCTGCCCGCCGGCCCGAAGTGGTGGCTCAGCATCTTGCGGAACATGGCCGGCGGCAGCCCCAGCCATTGCGGCAGGGCGCCGCCGCCAGTGGCCCAGGTGGCGCACATGCCGGCGACGGCGACGTCGTTGGGATCGCCCTTCCCGGCGGTGGCGAGGCGCCGGAACAGCGCGTGCCGCCTGGCGCCGATGGCGATCGCCATGCGGCGCCCGGCGGCGATCGGGTCCACGCCGACCGCCGGCATGGTCAGTACTCGACCAGGATGTCTTCGTCCCGAACAATGAACTGACAGGCCAGGCGCCATTCGCCCGTCCGGTCGATGGTGACCAGGTCGTCCAGCTCGTCCTGGCTGATCTTGCCGAGCTGGCGCAGCACGGTTTGCTCCTTCATGGACAGGCTCACGCCCAGCGGCGCCTTGTGGTCCTTGCCCAGCAGGCTGACCTTGACCAGGCAGCTTCCGCATTCACCGTTTCCGCAGTCGAAGTTGACCGGGATCTTGTGCTCCTGGGCGATCTTCAGGATCGTTTCCGTGTGACTGCCGGCAACGGCATAGACGGTCTTGTTCTTGTAGCCGGGGTTGGAAAAGGTAACGAGGGCCATGGCTTCGACTCCTTTGCACAAATTGCCGTCAGGCCGGCCGGACCTTGATTTCGCCGGACAGCACCTGGCACTGGCAGGCCAGGCGGTCGTGGCGGCCGGCCAGGTTTTCCTTCAGGATTTTCGATTCCAGAACCGAGGGCTCGGACAGGTGTTCGGAGCCGGTCTCGATGTGGGTCAGGCAGGTGCCGCAATCCCCCTCGCGACAGCCGTAGATGATGCCGGCGCCGACCTTTTCGGAAATCTCGATGATCCGCGTGCCCGAGGGCACGTTGACGGTGATGGCCACGTCGGAGAAGGTGAGTTTCGCTTTCGCCATGTCTTTTTGCTCCTTCCTTGGGCGCGCCCGAGGCGGCGGGCGCGCGGTCTCTCGGGATCGCCGCTAGCCCAACGCGGCCATGTCGATTTCCTTTGGCGCGACCGGGCCCGCCGCGGAACCTGAGAGGTGGCCCGACAGGTGGCCCGTCAGATGGCCCGACAGTCGGCGACCGAAATCGCGGCAGGCTTCCAGCTCGGCGTCGGTGGGGTGCAGCTTGATGCGCAGCCCGGCTTCGGGCACCTGCATCCGCAGGCCCCGCAGGCGCTCCTCGACCATGCGCACCGCCTCGCCGGTCCAGCCGTAGGATCCGAACGCGGCCCCCAGCTTGCCCCGGGTTTCGATGTCCACCAGGCCGGACAGCAGGTCCCAGATGGTGCGCACGGCGTCGCCGTTGATGGTCGGCGTGCCGAAGACCAGGCCGTCGGTCGCCTCGATCAGGTTGACGAAGGGCGCCACCTCGCCGCCCTGCAGGTCGTACAGCGACACGCGCACGTGCGGATTCTCGCTGGCACCGTCGTGGATGGCCTGGGCCATTCGCGCCGTGGCGCCGTAGGCGCTGACATAGAAGATCAGCAGGGTCTTCTCGTCCCGGCCCACTTCCGCCCGCAGGCGCGGGTCCACCAGGCGCCGGTACTGGGCGATGTACTGGCGCGGATGGGCGCGCAGGATGGGCCCGTGCCCGGGCGCGATCAGATCGATTTCAAGCGGTTCGATCAGGTCCAGGGCGCCGGCCACGTGGCGCTTGAAGGGGCGCATGATGTGTTCGAAGTAGTATTCGAACGAGAACCGGAAATCGCCCACCCGGTCGTTGAACAGGCGGCCGTCGCAGAAGTGGCAGCCCAGCAGGTCGCAGGTGAACAGCAGGCGCCGTTCCGGCACGTGCACGCATTGGGTATCGGGCCAGTGCACATAGGGCGTGCACAGGAAGGCCAGCGTGCAGTCGCCCAGCGAGACCGTGTCGCCCGTATCCACGGCCGTATAGGCGCGATGTTCCAGGTCGTCCTTCAGCAGGCCGCGCAGGACCATCAGCCCCCGGTGCGACACATAGATGTGGGCCTGGGGCGCCCGGCGCAGCAGTTCCGGCACGGCGCCCGTGTGGTCCGGCTCCAGGTGGGTCAGGACCAGGGCCGTGATCTCGTCGTAGCGCGCCACCTGCTCCAGCCGCGCCAGGAAGGCCTCGGTGAAGTCCTCCTTCACCGTGTCGATGACGGCCACGCCGTCGCGGCCGCGCACGGCATAGGCGTTGTAGGTGGTGCCGTTGGCGGTGCGCAGGATCACGTCGAAGGTGCGCAGGTCCGGGTCCAGGGCACCGATCCAGTGGACGCCCTGGGCCACCGCCACGGCGCCCGTGGGCTCGCCGTGGGACGCCGCGGCCGGAACACCGGGGCGGCCGCCCGTCCGTTCCCGCATCGTCTGGTCCATCCACAACCTCCTGCAAGCGGCGGCGCGCCGGAGCGGCCGCCCGGCGCCTAACGCGCCTGAATCTCGGCCATGGCTTCCGCCAGGCGATGGGGCGGAATGCCGGTCAGGGACCCGGGCGGGTTCAGGGCCGCCCCGGCGGCATCCAGGATCGCGCCCTCGATGGGGCAGATGGCGGCGCACTGGGGTTCCGCATGGGCGCCGTCGCATTCCGTGCATTTCCGGAGGTCGATGGCGAACCGGGCACGGCCGTCCAGGTTGGCGGAAATCGCCGCGCTGGGGCAGAGCGGCAGGCAGGCCCAGCAGTTGACGCAGTGTTCGTTGATGCTGAAGGCCATGGTCCGCTTCTCCTTCAGGCCGTCATCCAATCCGGGTTGTTGTCTAACGCGCCGGCCGCGTGCATTTCGCGGTAGACCTGGGCCACGGCGTCCTCGATGGGTTCCATGGCGTGCTCGCCGTTGGGCATGATCCCGGCCGCCTCCAGGCGCTCCCAGGGCGCGATGCCCACCTTGGCGCACAGCACGGCCTCGCACCCCGCCAGCGCGCGGAGGGTGATGTCGAGCGCGCTTTCCCCGTCGCCACAGGTGTCGTCGCCGCCGCAATACGGGTCGGCCTTGCGGTGGCCCATGAAACGCACGCCCCGGGGCGAGGCCTCGTAGACCAGGAATTCGCGGGCATGGCCGAAGTGCTGGTTGACCACGCCCTGGCCCTTGGTGGCGACGGCCATCAGCACGGGGCGCAGGCCCGCCGGAAGGTCGTCCAGGGGATGGGCGGCGGCCGCTTCCGCCGCCTTGTCTTGGCGGTGGGCCTCGATCTGGGCGTGCACCCGGGCCCGGGTCGCCATGGCGGCTTCGGGGTCGATGTCCATCTCGGCGATGCGGTCCAGGGTGAATTCGGCGCCCCGGTCCTGGCCCAGCAGGCCCACGGCGTCGGCCCGGCACTGGCGGCAGTGGCGCATCATGTTCATGTCGCCGGCGCAGGCGTCCTGCAGGGCGGCCAGTTCCTCGGCCCGCGGGCCGCGCTGGCCCATGACGCCATAGAAGGTGCCGTGCTCGGCCTCGGCGATCAGCGGCATGACGTTGTGCAGGAACGCGCCCTTGGCCTTCACCACCTTCGACACCTCGGCCAGGTGGGCGTCGTTGACCCCCGGAATCATCACCGAGTTGACCTTCACCAGGACCCCCCGGGCGACCAGCATCTCCAGGCCCTTCTGCTGCTGCTCGATCAGGATTTTCGCGCCCTTGACGCCCCGCACGCGGCGGTTCTTCCAGAACACCCAGGGATGGATCTGGGCGCCGATGTCGGGATCGACGCAGTTGATGGTGATGGTCACGTGGTCGATGTTGTGGCGGCACAGGGCGTCGACCTGCTCGGGCAGGGCCAGGCCGTTGGTCGACACGCACAGCTTGATGTCGGGGGCCTTTTCCGTGAGCTGGCGGAAGGTCTCGAAGGTGCGCTCGGGATTGGCCAGGGGGTCACCCGGCCCGGCGATGCCCAGCACCGACATCTGCGGAATGGTGGCGGCCACGGCCAGGACCTTGCGCACCGCCTGGTCCGGCGTCAGCAGTTCCGAAACGACGCCCGGGCGGCTTTCGTTGGCGCAGTCGTACTTGCGATTGCAGTAGTGGCACTGGATGTTGCACGCCGGCGCCACGGCCACGTGCATGCGCGCATAGTAGTGGTGGGCCTGTTCCGAATAGCAGGGATGGTTCCGCACCTTGTCGCGGATGTGCGGGGGCAGGTGCGCCATGGCGTCGGCCGACGATCCGCAGGCGCTCTGCCCGCAGCCGCCGCCGGCCGATGGTTCCTTCACCGACGGTGCCTTCGCGGCCGAAGGGCCCTGATCCAGTACCTTGAGCTCCATGGGCGCGCTCCCGTTGGGGTGGACCCCGCCCGGGGCCCGAACGGCCCGGCGCGGCATCGCATCGTCAATGGGAACGCAAGGAGCGTGCCGGTTTTGGCGGACGGTCTAATGCATTGAAATCATATGAAAAAGCAACCCGGCGCCCGGTCGCGCCCCCATTGTCGCAATCGAGCCAGCCCGACAAAGTTGGCACGAATCCGACAATCCGCCTCTCCGGCGTCGCCCCTGGCCCGCGCCCGCGCCGGGCGGGCGGCGCGGCCCTAGATCCGCCGCACGACGATATCCAGGGTCTGGATGCGATAGGCGATCTGGCGCGGGGTCATGCCCAGCAGGCGGGCCGCCTTGGCCTGCACCCAGCCGGCTTCCTCCAGCGCCGCGATCACCCGTTCGCGCTCGTCCAGGTCCGGGTCGTTCCAGTGGCGCGCGGCGGCGTCCGGGCCGTCGCCCTTCGCCCCCGGGAGGCCGCCCGACGCCTCGGCGGCGGCGGCCAGGGCGGCCGTCGGCCGGTTGCCGTTCAGGCCGGCCAGGGTCAGCAGGTCCTGGTCGATGCTGCCGGTGCGGCTCATCACCGCCGCACGTTCCAGGCAGTTTTCCAGTTCGCGCACGTTGCCCGGCCAGTCGTGGCGCCCCAGGATCTTGAGCGCGGCGCTGGTGATGGACAGGGTGCGTCCCTGCCGCTCGCCCACCTTGGTCAGCAGGAAGCGGGCCAGGTCGGGGATGTCCTCCTTGCGCTCGCGCAGGGCCGGCATCTGCAGCGGCATGACGTTCAGCCGGTAGTACAGGTCCTCGCGGAATTCCCCCTTTTCCACCGCCGCTTCCAGGTTGCGGTTGGTGGCGGCAATGATCCGCACGTCGACCTTGATGGTTTTGGTGCCGCCGACGCGCTCGAACTCGCCTTCCTGCAGCACCCGCAGCAGCTTGGACTGGAAGGCGGCGCTGATCTCGCCGATCTCGTCCAGGAACAGGGTGCCGCCGTCGGCCTGCTCGAAGCGGCCCTTGCGCTGGGTCATGGCCCCGGTGAAGGCGCCCTTTTCGTGGCCGA